>JBILOD010000403.1:0-4168 GCA_044374645.1 Pseudobdellovibrionaceae bacterium
TTAGCTATATAATCAAGGCCATGTCCCCAATTGAGCATGAGATATGGGATAGATCCGAGTGCGCCACCTCCTCGATTCGCCAGCAATGGCTGAGGAAGTGTGATGCCATCGGTGAGCATTCCGACAGACGGTGAAAGGACATTGGTCCAAAGCACTGGAAGTAGAGGTGCTGCAGAGTAGTTGACCAATTTTATGCCAATGGGGTCTCCCATCTGAATGATAGGGGTTGCCAGGAGCTGAAATTCATTCTGAGTGAAGGGAGGGGTGGATACATAGGTGATCGAGGTGGAATTGATGGTAGCACCTTCTTTGACTAAGCCAGATCGAACTAATCGCGAGGGGCGCAGAAAACCTTGGGCTTCTGGTTGTAGTTTTGAAATCAATTTCGAACCATCACGCAGGGCCTTGGCCGTAAAGGAACCTTTTAAAACATTTGCGTAAGGCTCATCGAGGAACAAATTGCGAGTGAGAAAAAGCGCTGGTTCTTGGGGGTCGTAGATATCAACAGCACCCCATAGAAATTCAGGAAAAGTATTCAGATGCGCCCATTGCTGATCGAACCAGGTGCGGTGAATATCGATAAATTGTTTGAATGTGGAACGTGCAATTTTATTGTTGGCTTCGGTCAGTTGTCCCTGGTTATCGAATTGAACTGTATCGAGGAGTTTTGAACAAATCGAGCTAGCACTTTCAAGTTTAAGACGGCCCCATAGTATATCTTTGGAAGTCAGATGGTCGCCAGTAAGTTGATTATAGCAACGCGCAAGAATTTCACGCTCACTTAGTCGCGGCATTTCCACGGCAGACGCAAAAGGTAGTAGTAGGACCATGCTCAAAATTAGTTCTAAACAAACTTTTGTTATGTTTAAAAAAAGGTTTGATCTCATAGTTCCATCTCCTGTCTTTAAAGAGTGCAACCATGGGGCCATAGTATTTTTGAGATGGGTGTATCAACTTGAGAATTCGCACAACCTAGTGCAAATTTCGAAACTGCCCTGTCAAGCTTTACGACAGTCAATGAACTATCAGTTGAATTTGAATGCAGGAGGATATGTACACGGGTTTCGCAGTTTTCGGCTTCATTTTTATTCAGGGCGCCATTGGTGCTGAACAAGTTTTTGGGTGATCTGGCGATTCGGCTACCAATCATGCTGTTCGTCATTGAATATCTATTAACGAGGCCATAAGTAATTTAATGTTTTGCTCGATTTTTTTAGCTCCTCCCTCTTCGCTCGTCGTTGATTTAGTCCCTGCTAAACCGCCTCCTTTCTCATCGGCAGAACTGAAAAGCTTCTTCGCATTCCATTGAGTTACTTATGGCCTCCTTAATAATCAAACCAGAGTTTAAAGTGTGGGTTGATCAGAATGTACAATCCACTTTTTAGAAAATCTTAGAATTATTTGCATTTAGCCCAGAGTGAAGGGATGATAACTCATAAAAGGGGGCCTCAGTGCAGTTGTTTTGCTTTTTTGCTGTTTCAGTCTTTGCAAGCGGTCTTTGGGGCCACCAGGGAGCGCCAATGGGGTTCTCCAAAATCCCGAATTTGTCCATTGAAATTCAAGACACTCAGTTAAAGGAACTCCCGCTGCGCACTGAGCGATTGCAGGCTCAAGGCCAAGGATTATCGAATGAGAGTGATGATGAGTTGGCTCAAGATTTAGCCTATTGGCGCCGTCTAAAAGCAAGAGACGCTTTAGCTCCGGCCAGTGTGGACTATAACGATAGCTCTTGGGTCAAACCACAAGTCTTACAAAAAGATAAAAAGACCCTCGTCTTTTTTGATATCAATTTTGCTCCCGCCGAAATCAAGGCGGCTCAAGAAGTAGCCATTGCCAGGAATGAAAATTTCCTGCTGTTTCCTGAGCGAACGGAGGCCCAGCAACGCGAGATCGACTCCACCTATCGACGCATCCTTTCCACGATCAACAGGTTGAATAACTGTTATCAAGAGGGCAATCGCGATTGTACACCACTGAGGAATGAGGTTGCAGTGGCACAGGAGCGTCTTAATGTCGCCATTGAGCAAATCACCAAGATTGATAACATTGAAGTGATCTTCGAGCAGCTGGCAAAAAAACAGGTACGCCCTTCGGTCTTAGTGTTTTCAGGGCACAGTGGGGGTGATGGTTTTTTTACCGGAGTTTTTGGGATGGTCACGGCACAGCAAGTGAGTACGGCACTGCAGAAGTATCCACAGTTAATAGAATCACTGAATTCGATTTTGCTGTGGGGGTGTTATTCTGGCACACTTTCGAGTTTGGTGGATGTATGGGAAAAAAACATTTCCGAAAACCCAACCTATGTGGGGTATCGCAACCGTGCGCCGTTGGGGATCCGCCCAACCAGTGGTCGCCTCCTTAAAAGTTATTTACTCAAAGAACGCGAGTTTCGCTCAGCCCCTGATCTTCAGTCGGCTCATAGGGTGTTTAAATCGGTAGAGTTGATTTCATCGTTAGATGCGACCGCCCTTTTAAAAGGAAATTACTATGCTTATGACCGAGCTGCGAGCGTGGCCGATTTGTTAAAGATTTGTGCCGAGTTTGAAGTGAGTCTCATGGAGCAGTATCGATGTTATTATCAGGGGATGGCGGGGTGTGAAAATCCTCCATCCAATCATTTAGGGCCACTCCGACAGCTTTATTCTTACCTCCAGGTGAATCGTCATTGCCAAGGTAAGTTACAAGAAAAATACAATGATTTGCCAACTCCAGAGGCTGTGGTTCGATTGATTTATCTCGATACGATTAAGCAAAACTTTGCCCATCACCATTCCGAAAAGTTTATAGACTTTGATAATCTATTGGCTGAGCTGGCTTTGCCTCGAGATTTGAGTGTTCAAAGCTATATTTCTTCAACGCGCGCCTTGGACCAGCAGCGGGTGCAAAAAACGAATTTACTTTTGGAGCCAATGGGGATCCGCGATCAATCTTATTTGCTCCGGGAGGATTGGCTGAGTCTTTATCGTTTTAATAATGCCTGGCTTCATTTGAGAGAGGCCTTCGGCCTCATTTCTTACTTTTCAACAGGTATTCCTTGCATCCCCTTTTCGTGGGTGGAGCCAGGAGCGAAAGAAAAGGACGCCTGCGGGTTTGAGGAATACCTGCAAAACCCATTGCCCAAATCAAAGGAGGAATATCTGTATAATGGTTACTTCTTTGATCGATTTATGCTGGAGAGTCGAAGTATCTTTCCGAATGTATATAATTTGATCTATGGATTGGGGCCCGACATGACCTCGATCGTATCCACTTATCGAGGAACATTGGATTTCGAAATCAAATTTCTCCAAGAGGAAAAAAACCGAACTCCTTTGCAGGAGCAATGGTTGCAGAACTATCTAATTCGGCAACAGGAGTTGCCAACACTTAGTGAAAAACAGACTGTTGAGCGAGTGTTGCAGGCGTTTGAATCTGTTGAATTGAAATTGAGCGAATTGATTCAGATGGCCGAGTCTCATCAATCTGGTGCGACCGCCGTGAGGAGTATGAGGGATTTACAACGGAATATAATTAAGCAAGCTGAGGCAATTCGTGGACTACTAGAGGGGGCACAGGCGCGTTCCAAAAACCAGTCCCTGAATTCAGCGCCTGGCATAGTACACAGCAATAGCCCAGGAGCATAATACAGAGGTATAGTGTAGAGCTAAACCAAGTCCTATGAAAGTCAGCGATTAAAAGAATCGATCGCTGACTCTTAAATGGCTTTTTTAAGTTGAAAAAGTACGGAGTGCATGGCCTTGAGCATATCGGGGTCATAGCGACCGTGAAGTTGGTCCTTCATTAAGTTCAGAGCATCGAAGGGCGCCAGTGGCACATTGTAACTGCGTTGTGTGGTGAGGGCGTCATAGGTGTCAGTAATGGCAACAATGCGTGCGAAAGGGTGGATCTCATTGCCATGAAGTTGTTGTGGGTAGCCGTTTCCTTGAAAGCTTTCGTGATGCTCAAAACAGGCGGCTTTGATCGCATCGGAGATTTTAGGGTTTTGATTTAAAATCATAAATCCATAATGGGTGTGCTGTTGCATCACCGTCCATTCATCTTTGGAGAGTGTGCCTTTTTTGCAGAGAATATCTAAACTCACATTGCGTTTCCCAATATCGTGAAAGAGTGAACCCAGTCCAAGTTCTTCTAATTCAACGGGGCTCATCCCAAGGATTTTTCCTAAGCC
>JBILOD010000404.1:0-4165 GCA_044374645.1 Pseudobdellovibrionaceae bacterium
CTATCAACAAGATAAATGCATGGTAAGCCGTTTTCGAGGGCAATCTCTTGGGCGCGCAGATGCTTTTTCACGGTCATGGGAAAATAAGTTCCACCTTTGACCGTGGCATCGTTAGCCACGATCACACACTCTTGACCATGAATTAAGCCAATACCCGTGATCACACCTGCGCCCGGGGCTTGTTGTTCATACATGTCCCAAGCCGCCAACGTTGAAAACTCAAGAAACGCCGAATTACCATCCAGCAAAGCTTCTATGCGTTCACGAGCCGTCAATTTGCCACGACTTTTATGCCTTTCAATAGAATCTTTGCCGCCGCCCAATTTGACGCTTTCAACCTGTTCACGCCACTCCGCCACACAGGCTTCCATTTTTTCCTTATTTTCCCGGAACTCAGAACTCTGAGTGTTAATGAGGGTCTGTAGTACTTCCATATTTAACTCTCCCAAATATATCGAATGAGGTGTCTCCCCATCCGTTGAGCGCGATCAAGCAATTAAAACGAATCTACTTTAAGAGCGGTGCCCACAAGATTTCAAAATGAAAATTCACCTGACTCAACAAGACATCATTGGATGCACAAATCATGACAGGCAAAAAGATTTCAGCACTCTGCTTGGAGTGAGTTGCCATAGACTGGTGATGCGAAACCCGCAACAACTGAGCCATGGCGAGTTCGAACTCGCCCGGATCAATCTCGCAGCGCACCGTACAGTCACTAAGAGACTTATTTAAGACCTCTAATTCTACTTTCAGAACTCGGATTTTTATGTCTCCGGGGGGTGTGTGCTTCTCAATCAACCAGCGGCCTGCTAATTCGGCCATAGCCACAAGTGATGATGCCTGCCAGGTCTGATTTTCAATTAGATGAGGCTGGGGCTTGACCGATAAAGCAATCTTATAGGGCTCCCAATGGGTGACATTCACTCTGAGCTCTGCTGCCAGGGGTTCCACCTTGCGACCCACGATCCCTGCCACAGCTGGAGCGACTCCTGGCAAAAATTCTTCTATTAAGTTCACCAGAGCCGGCCACCTTTCGGCTATTCCTTGGTCGGAAAGACGCACCGTTATCTCATCACGAGCCTCTTTGATGATTTTCTCTAGGACCCCCTGCCCTTTCTTTCGCCATAAGCCGAGAGCATTTTGCAGCTGATTTTTAAAATCCTCTTGCATTTTTATCTCCACTTCCCTGAAAGCTTCATGTAACTTTTCACAACATAAGTGGTATTCCTAAAAAATTGAGGGGTCAAAGTATGAAATACGTTAGTACATTAATCTTTGCCGTAGCATTGGCATGCTCATGGAACTTGGTGCACCAAGAATCTGCGATTAACTTCGAGACCCACGCAGCGATACAATTGAAATTGGTTGATGTGATTCGTCAGGCCGTTCTGGAAATGAAACCGGCCGCAACGGATATTCAAATTGTTGATATTTCCACTAAGCCGATCGACGACCACCGAGTAAAAGCTTTTTTCTCTTATAAGTTTCAGGAACCAGACGCCGAATCGGGAGAACTTACTGAACAACAGATTACGGGTGAAGCCACTTTGAGTCGAAACAAAGGGGTCGATCCAAATCAAGATCATTGGGTTATGGAAAAAGTAATAACAAAAACCGGAGAAATGGCATTTAAGAATGGACTGGTTATTTCGCCCGTGGCGGTTCCAGGCGAAGGAGTTCCAGTCCAAACCCTAACCCCAACGCCCGATTCGACTCCTTTACCGCAGGCTCCAACTGAAACACCATACGAGTGAGCCTATTTTGTTTTGTTCAATAGACGAAAACGGACTGGTCTTTGATGAAAACAAAAAACGCATCACCGAGCGTGATGTATTAGAAGAGTTTTTTGCAGAACTTAAGGTATTAGAGAGTTTCCAAGTTGTATCCGTACTCCATGGTCAGCCGGTGATCGTGGAGGCCTTTGATGCCCCACTTGTTGCCCACAAAATGAATCTGAGTCCCTCTAAAAACAGCTTTATGACCGCCGAAGGTTTTGAGTGGAATTTTGAACTTTCAACGTTAATAATGGATGAGTGGGACCGATTCCATGGCGTCTCCGCAAATGGTGTGCCCTTTGTGATGACCTCAGCCGCGCAGAATAGTTTTTTTGATCAAGTTGATGAATTTGACGATGAGTCGATCACCTATTTGGGCAAGGTTCATACATTAGAATCCTTTTGGCCCGATGCAGTGGATGTCGAGCAAGAGTCCTTCTGGACCGAAAAGTATCATAATGCGGAGACCGGCTGGGATCTTGGAGAGCCGGCCTCGGCTCTTAAATCTTTACTGCCCAAATTGAAGTTGCCCGCTTCGAAAGTGCTGGTGCTTGGGGGCGGTGGCGGACACGATGCTGCGTTATTCGCCGAACAGGGACATCACGTTACCTTAGTTGACATCAGTCCTGAAGCCATAGCCAGAGCCCAAACCAAATATGGTCACCACATTAATTTGAGTTTTCTGCAAATGGACCTATTCGATTTGCCCGTTGAACTTTATGGCCAATTTGATTTGGTTTTTGAACACACATGCTATTGCGCCATTAATCCAACATTGCGCAATGAACTTGTTAAGCAGTGGCGGCGACTCTTAACCGAAACTGGGTTTCTGCTCGGTGTGTTTTTTACGATGCCCAAACGCACTGGACCTCCGTTTGGTGGAAGCGAATGGGAATTACGACGGCGCCTTCAAAAAGGTTTTCAACCAATGGTTTGGCAGAGATTCCGACAGTCTATTAAGCCACGCCTCGGGCGAGAACTGCTTATTTACGCTCGTAAGAACGTCTAGACATCATCTCCTATTACAAATATTAGGTGCCACATTTTTGATCAGCATGTTACCACTGAGGATGGCACAATTTTAGCAACCATTGATATGATAAGCATTGGCAGTGTCAATGTGCAACTGGGTGAGGGGAAAACAAGGGATGTTTATTAGGACTCAATGGTTTTTATTTATTTCTGTATTGCTGACACAGCCCCTTCTCGCCATGGATTCAGTCAGCACACTTCCTCCAGGAGTATCAAGTCCCGGCTGGCGCCAAGGCTATATTATTGGTGCTGATCAAAAGTACACCAATACTGGGGAGCTTTACAGTTTATCAGATTTGAACTCGATCGAACTCAACGTCAATAATCTGCAAGCCATTGAGCCTGATATTAAGAAGCTCGAGAATGCCTTAAACAAGTTTGGTCAAAATGGCCTCGGGAGCACGATCCATCTGGGCGTCTTGAAAGTTACTACAGAACCGACCATTCAATATGCGGTTCCCACCTTCGGACGCGGAATCTCGGATCGCTGGATGATCGGCATGGGGTTACCAGTAATTAGTTATACTAATAAATTAGGTTTTTCCCACCACGGTTCGAATATAGCCGAACTACGCCGCCAATTTTATGGTCTCTCTGACAATATCGATGAAGCCTTTAATCGTCTCGACCAAGATTTGATTCCTGTCGCCCAACAAACTCTCCGAGACAAGGGCTATAAACCCATTGCCGATCGAAGTCAGAAATTCTTAGGAGACATTCAGCTTGCAAGTTTTTATTTGATTTATAAAAGCGCTCTATGGGGACTGCGCTGGCAGAGTCTCTTGAATTTACCAACTGGCCCTCAAGACGACCCCAATGACCTAGCGGATCTAAATTCATTCGGAAGGTCGGCTTGGGAGAATTCTCTCTTGATGAATGTAAACGTGTTCCATCGCTTCGTCCTCGCTATCAAAGGAGGCTATAAGTGGGCGATACCCGATCGAGTACGAGTGCGCCTCCCTCTTAACGCCAACGATACCCTACCTGGCACTGATCGGTTAACTCATGTAGAACGAAACATTGGTGACTCCATTAATCTAGGAGGCTCTCTTTCTTATAGCTTTAGCAACGGACTGGGTTTGGCCTTGGGTTTTGATAATGCGTTTAAGGGGCGTGATACCTACTCCGGAGATCTCATCGGCGACTATTCGTTGCTAGCGGAGAACACGCAATCGCGTTCACATCGAATTGCCTACGAGATTAATTACGATACCGTAGCGCTCTACCTGGCGAAAAAGGCTTTAGTACCCATAATGGTGGCCCTCAATTTTAGCGACACTATTCGCGGTCAAAATGTCGAACGCCTCAGCCAAACAGAAGTGACCGCCACTTTATTTTTTTAAATTAGCCCTTGG
>JBILOD010000034.1:0-13952 GCA_044374645.1 Pseudobdellovibrionaceae bacterium
TTTGATGGCTAAAAATAACTTTTCAGAACCAGGATAGACTTCACCGAAGCGATTTTGCAAACCTTGGAGAATCCAACAAAAAATCTTTTCGCTATCCGTATCACCAACAATTTGCCAAACTTCGTTGAGGTTGGGATTGAAGTTCGGCAGATTCCCATTGTGGGCAAAAACCCAATAATAGCCCCATAGGGAGCGCTGAAAAGGGTGAGTGTTTTCAAGTGCGATTCGCCCTTGCGTGGCTTTGCGAATATGGGCAATTACATTTTCAGATTTGATGGGATAATTACGGACCAATTCCGCAACGGGAGAATTCGCCGAAGGCTGCGCATCCAAAAATTGACGAACGCCTTTCCCTTCAAAAAAAGCAATTCCCCAACCATCGGTATGGACGTCGGTAAGACCTCCGCGCGCTTGAAAGCCCGCGAAGGAAAAACAAATATCAGTGGGTGTGTTGCAATTCATTCCGAGTAATTGACACATAATAGAAGGGTATCTTTATTCATTCCCTTTTACAAGCGAGGCGGTTCGAAACAGGCTCAGAGTAATTTTGGTGGGCTGTGGTGAGAATAGGAGGCGTTGTCGAATCTCAATGGAGCTTGTTAGTAAAGCAAAGCACTTGATCAGCCAAATCTGTTTAGAGCACGCGTGGGTACATTTAAATATGGGCTAAATGTTCCTAGTTTAACGCGATAATGTATAAAAAAAACTTATGGTTCCTATTATCGCCCTTGGATAATTTTAAGATCAGCACAGATTCTTAAAAAATGAGGCATTAGTAAGCACTTCAAGATTTCTTGATAACCTATTGAAAAGACGTTGAAAAAAATTACATGGTGGTCCGATTTGCCACTGATCTGAGCAACTGCATCGAAGAATCTGAAATAAAATTTAGCACTTCTTGCTATGAAGTGTTTGAAAACACTCTGATTTTTTCTTTGATTGACTATTTCAATCGTGTTTCCTTTGCGTGGAAGGCCATAAGGTCGAATCAAAAGAGGGGGGCAAAATGAAAAAAGCTCAGGTTTTATTTGGGCTATCTCTGGGGTTAGCTTTGGGAACAGCAAACTCCGCTTGGGCAGGAGATAGACTCTATCTTCGGTCGGGAGTAGTGAATCCTAAGTCGATGAGTTCTAATTATTCAGTAACAGTTGGAACAAAGGGCTTGGGCGAATATATCGTTCAATTTAAAGCTCTTCCCAGCGAGTCTGACAAAGCGGCGATGATATCTCGCGGCGTCCAGATTTTCCGTTATCTTCCTGATGATGCGTACATTGTTCGTGGTGCGCCGGCGACGATGGCAACGGTTCAACGTTTGGCGCAAGTCAACGCCGTTGTACCTTACACGGCCTCTATGAAGGTAAGCCCTGATTTCTCAGCATTCAGTGTGTTTACAGCACAAAAAATTGAAAATGTTTTGATTAAGACTTTTAAGAAAGCGGACACGGCGGATGTGGTTGCTGAGATGACAAGAATTTCTCCTGAAATTCAAGTTTTGAAATCCGAAGGCACTGCAATTTTAGCTAATGTTCCGCAAGAGAATGTGTATGAAGTGGCTGGCTTAGCTGGCATAGAACACGTTCAACCCTACGTGGAGCTTAAAGTATGGAATAAGTTTGAGTTAATGGATGAATCGGTGCCTATGGCACCAACCACTCCCGGTGATTACTCCGATATCACTGGAGTTGAAGATGGTACGAGCGTGATGAATCTTAGTGCAGCCTACTCTCAGGGGCTCACAGGACAAGGTCAATTGGTGGCCATGGCTGATACGGGGTTGGATTCTGGAGATGCCAATAATATTCACCCCGATTTCAAGGGTGCGGTTTACAAAGGTTATGCCTACGGTATGTTTGCAAAATCTTGGGATGATCCAATGGGGCACGGAACTCACGTTGCGGGTTCTATCTTGGGTCGCGGTACAGCTTCCGGTGGACGCATTCATGGTGCAGCCACGAGCGCAATGCTTGTTGCTCAGGGTATGTGGAGTCCAACTCTTGAAAACTTGACGGTGCCGCCACAGTTGAAAACTCTATTCAACGATGCTTATGCTGATGGTGCACGCATTCACTCAAATTCTTGGGGAGCGGCTCGAAACTTTGGTGCTTACGATAACTACGCAGCTCAGGTGGATGAATTTGTTTGGGAACATCCAGATTTCTTGCCAGCGTTTGCGGCAGGTAACAGCGGAGTGGATAAAAACAAAGATGGTCGCATTGATGCCGGTTCAATGAGCTCTCCTGGTACCGCGAAAAACTGTTTAACTGTGGGTGCCTCTGAAAACGTGACTGATCATGGTGGTATTCAAGCTCAAATCAAAAAACTTCGTGCGGCTGCCGATGCATGGCCGGCAGAACCGATTCAGAGCGATTTCCTTTCGAACAACATCAACGGCATGGCGATGTTCTCGTCTCGGGGACCAACTCTTGATGGTCGTATTAAACCCGATGTTGTGGCTCCTGGAACAAACATCTTGAGCACTTTGTCTTCCGTTGAAGGTGCCAGTGATTTATGGGGTCGCTACAATGACCTTTATGCGTACTCTGGTGGAACTTCAATGGCGACTCCATTGGCAGCAGGTGCCGCAGCCATTGCACGTCAAAAGTTGCAAACGTTGGGTGAGCAAAATCCATCGGCAGCCCTTGTTAAAGGGATGTTAATGCATACGGCAGTCGATATGTTCCCAGGTCAATTCGGCATGGTTGGCGAAGTAAAAGGCCAAGAACTTCTCACACAACGTCCTAATTCCGATGAAGGTTATGGTCGTGTGGATGTCGCTCGGTTCACTCAATTGCCTCTACGTGTGATTGATGACAAAGCGGGTGTGGCACAAGGGCAAGAGTTGGCTTATCAAATCGACTTGACTGAAAAGCCGGCTAAATTCTGGGTCACACTTGTATACTCTGATGCTCCAGCGGCAGTGAGTGCTTCAAAGACTTTAGTAAACGATTTGAACCTCGTCATTAAAACTCCGCAGGGTCAAGAATTGGCATTGAAAGATGTCACCAACAACCATGAAATGCTTGAAGTTTCATCGCCAACGGCAGGGGCTTACACCATCATCGTTAAAGGTGAGCGTGTACCACAAGGTCGTAATGGCAAGCAGCCATTTGCGGTTCTGATCTCTGCTTCTAACTGATCTGGTAAAACTCTTTGTCCGTGAAACCCGCGATTTCGGGTGGGTTTCATCGGATGATGGGTGATTAGTGGGGGATAACCCCATAAAGCCTGAAAGCTGGGCCTTTTTGGGAGGTTCTTTTTGAAAGGCTCCCATAAGTTTAAATTGAACGTTAAAATTGAATGTTGCTTTCAAAGCCCTGCTCTTACCAGCAGGGCTTTTTTTACTTTTATTCCGGTGAAAAAGGCCTCTGGGGGACGGAGCTCGAAAAATCAATTTTTGACGTTCATTGAGTGAGTTAATAATAAAATAGTAAATTCATTGAGTTATGGCGGTTTCTGTGTTAATGTAAGCGACTCTTTGAGGCCGAAATTATCAGAAGCCTGGCTGTAAAAAAAATCGCCAGACAAATTGATAAATCGTGTCAAATGTGTTATAAGGATTCGCTCGTCTTGTGAAAAAGACTTTGGAGGGCCGTTTATGGAAGCTTTTAAAGTTGGTGATAATGCAGTCTATCCTGGTCATGGTGTAGGAAAAGTTGTGTCTATCGATACCAAGGAAATTCTTGGTCAGAAGAAAACGTTCTATACAATTCAGATCCTCGATAGTGGCATGAAAATCATGGTACCACTGGATAACGTAAAGTCGGTGGGGCTGCGTCCTATCATTTCTTCGACGGAAGCCACAGAAGTTTTGAATATTCTTAAGATGACTGAAGTCAAAATTGATAATCAGACTTGGAATCGTCGTTACCGTGAATACATGGAAAAAATCAAAACTGGTTCTGTGTTTGAAATCGCCGCAGTTTTGCGTGATCTATTTTTGTTGAAGGTTGACAAAGAATTGAGCTTTGGTGAGCGAAAGATGCTTGATACAGCTCGTGGTTTGTTGATGAAAGAATTGAGTCTTGCAACGTCGCAAGAAGAGTTGGCGAAAGATGAAGTAAAGGCCATATTCGGTCTTTGATTTTTAAGCTTGAAACAGGCAAGATTAAGCCATAGCACCAATGTGTTATGGCTTTTGTTTTTTTGGGGGATATAATGTCGGAATTTTCAGAAGTTAGAGTTCGTTTTGCGCCTAGCCCAACCGGTTATTTGCATGTGGGTGGTGCACGGACAGCCCTTTTTAATTATCTCTATGCGCGAAATCAAGGTGGCAAGTTTATTCTCCGAATTGAGGATACCGATCAGGCCCGTTCCACTGAAGAATCTTTGCGTATCATCGTTCAAGATTTAAAATGGTTGGGGTTGCGATGGGATGAAGGACCCGATTCTGAGTCCCTGAAGGATCAAGGGGAGTTTGGCCCTTACTATCAAAGTCGCCGTTTGGACATTTATGCCAAGTATGCTCAACAGTTGTTGCAGGACGGAAAGGCTTATTACTGTTTTCTGACGGATGAGGAGATTGAAGCTCAGCGCGAAAAGGCGATCAAAGAGGGGCGACCACCGCAAGTCCAGAGTCCTTACGAAGAATGGCCCCTCGAAAAGGCCAAGACTTATATGGCTGAGAAGAGTATCAAAGGGGTTGTGCGTTTTAAAACTCGTCATTTGCGCAAAGATTATGTGTTTAATGATTTGATCCGCGGAGAAGTGACGTTTCCCTCCGACATGGTGGGGGATTTTGTGTTGCTGCGCTCTGATGGCATGCCCGTCTACAACTTCTGTTGTGTGGTGGATGATGCTTTGATGAAAATCTCGCACGTATTGCGTGCGGAAGAGCATTTGCCGAACACTCTTCGCCAATTAATGATTTATGAGGCCTGTGGTTGGCAGGCGCCGAAGTTTGGTCATATGTCGCTGATTCTCAATGAAGAGCGCCAAAAACTGAGTAAACGTCATGGTGCCGTTTCCTGTGCGGAGTTCAAAGCGGCTGGATTTTTGCCAGAAGCTTTGAACAACTTCTTGGCGCTCCTGGGTTGGAGTTCGCCGGAAGGAAAAGAGGTGGTGTCCATGGAAGAGATGATCAAACAGTTTTCATTGGATCGTCTCAATCCAGCCGGTGCGGTGTTTGATGTGAAGAAGTTGCGCTGGATGAATTCCGTGTACTTGCGAGCCTTACCTGAAGCGGATTTGTGGAAGCGTGTTGCCCCTTATTTGGAAGCCGCGGGTCTTGAACTGCCGACGGATTCTGAATGGCAGGAGAGAGCGTTGAAAGTCTTTAAAACATACATGGAAGTTTTAAAGGATGCTGAAGAGCTCTTTAAACCGGTTTCGGATAAACACTTTGCCATCACGGAAGAAGCCAATGAGGCTCTTGGATGGGAAACGAGTCGCGCGGTCTTACAAGTTTGGTTGAAAAACCTTGAGGCTCGCACGACCGAGTACATGACAGAAGTCGAGTTCAATGCCCTTCAAGATATGGTGAAGAACGAAACTGGTGCTAAGGGCAAAAATCTCTTTATGCCCCTGCGAGTGGCGGTGATTGGAAAACCTCATGGCGCCGAGTTGAAGATTTTGGTGCCATTGTTAGGAAGGCAGTCATTGATTCATCGCGCTCAACAAGTTTTAAAACGCTGGAGTTAATTCATGTCTTTGGTGGTCTACAATAGCTTATCGCGCAAGAAAGAACCGTTTCAAAGTTTACAGCCGGGTCAGGTTAAAATGTATTGCTGTGGACCTACGGTGTACGATTTGTTGCACGTGGGAAACTTTCGTGGGGCCATCTTTTATAATTTTGTGCGCCATTGGCTTGAGAATTTGGGATATAAAACAACATTTGTTTATAACTATACGGATGTTGATGATAAAATCATTCGTCGCGCCAATGAAGAAAAAGTCAGCAGTGAATCTGTGGCCGAACGCTATATCGCTGAGTTTGAAAAGGACTTTGCAACACTGGGTTTGCGTAAGCACGATCACAATCCTCGCGTCACACAGCACATTGGTTCCATCATCGAAATCATTAAAGTCCTTGTTGAGAAACAAAAAGCCTATGTGGTCGATGGCGAGGTGCTTTATAGCATTGCCTCCTTCTCTGAATACGGAAAGCTCAGTGGGCGCAACCCTGAAGAACTTTTGGCAGGCGCTCGGGTGGAAGTCGATCAACGTAAGCGCAATCCTTTGGATTTTGCGCTATGGAAACCCTCAAAGCCTGGTGAGCCTAGTTGGGAAAGTCCCTGGGGTTTTGGACGTCCGGGGTGGCACATCGAATGTTCGGCCATGGTGCGGAGTCTGCTCGGCGATCAGATTGATATTCATGGCGGTGGTTCCGATTTGATTTTTCCCCACCATGAAAATGAGATTGCTCAAAGTGAAGGTTGCACTGGGCATGCTTTGGCGCGCTACTGGATTCATAACAATATGTTCACTTTTAGTGGGCAGAAAATGTCAAAATCTCTGGGAAATATATGGCGCGCGCGGGATTTTCTCGAAGAGTACAATGCTGAAATCTATAAATATATGGTGTTGAATGTTCATTATCGCAGCCTTGCGGAGTTTTCTGAGACCACCGCAGAGTTGGCGATACGGGCTTTGGCACGAATCTATTCTTCTTTAAATTTGGCAGAAAGTCTTTGTGGTGAGGTGGGGGAGCTGGCTGCGGCGCCGGAGTATGAAGCTAAACTCAATGGAGTTTGGGAGAAGATCGAAGCGAGTCTGAATGATGACTTCGGCACACCAGAGGCCTTCGCACAAATTTTTGATCTGGTACGTGATTTCAATAATCAATACCGGCGCGGTATGAAACTGAATCCAAAAATGCGTCAGCAAGTGCGATTGTTCGTTGAGTTCGTTCGTCGGTTTGGTGCCTTGATGTCTTTATTTCAGCAAGAAGCCTCCTCCTTTTTACGAGATCTCGATGATCGTTTGTTAGCAAAAAAGAATCTTCAACGCTCAGCGATTGATCGTCTCGTTTCAGAACGACAGGCTATTCGCGAAGCCAAAGATTTCAAAAAGGCTGATGAGCTTCGGGCAGAATTAACCGCGATGGGGATTCAAGTGGCCGATACGCCTCAAGGCTCGTTTTGGGAAGTGCAAAAGTGAAAACTAAAGCAGGCAGCAAAGAGGGGCGTTCCAAAAAATCCCTCTTTCGCTTGCGTTCTGAATTTCAACCGTCTGGCGATCAACCTGCTGCCATCCAAAAATTAGTTGAGAATTTTTCAACAGGTGCTAAGCACCAAGTGCTCCTCGGTGTTACGGGCAGTGGTAAGACCTTTACCATGGCTCATGTGATTGCACAGCTCCAGCAACCGGCCCTTATTCTGGCACCCAATAAAACCTTGGCAGCTCAGCTCTACAGCGAGTTTAAAGAGCTGTTTCCTGAGAACGCTGTAGAGTATTTTGTCAGTTATTACGATTATTATCAGCCTGAAGCCTATGTGCCATCCACCGACACATACATAGAGAAAGATTCTGCCATTAACGAACACATTGATCGTATGCGCCACTCGGCGACGCGCTCCCTCTTTGAACGCAAAGATGTGATCATCGTGGCCAGTGTGTCGTGCATTTACGGCTTAGGAAGCCCAGAGGCGTATTTAGGGATGATGGTTTCCATCGAAGTGGGACAGAAGCTTAAACGAGATGTGTTTCTCAAAGAACTTGTTCGCATCCAATATCAACGAAACAATGTGGATTTTCATCGAGGCACCGTGAAAGTGCGCGGTGATGTGGTGGAAGTGTTTCCTAGTTATGAAGAATCGCGCGCTCTCCGCTTTGAGTTTTTTGGTGATTTTGTCGATAAAATGAGTTGGTTCGATGTGCTCACTGGTGAAGTCTATGATGAGCTTGAAAAAACTTCGATCTTTCCGGCGAGTCACTATGTGACTGAGGACGAGGTTTTGAAACGCGCGATTCAGACCATTCAAGAGGAGCTGCGATGGCGCATCAAGGACTTCGAACAACAGCTTAAGTTTCAAGAGGCAAAGCGTATTGAACAGCGCACCTATTATGACATCGAAATGATTGAAGCGATTGGGTTTTGCCAAGGCATCGAAAACTACTCCCGGCATCTCACAGGACGAGGTCCTGGAGAACCACCACCCACCTTGCTAGAATACTTTCCAGCAGAGTTTGTCACGATTGTGGATGAAAGCCACGTGACGATTCCGCAAATCGGGGGGATGTATCGCGGCGACCGCGCCCGCAAATCCAATCTGGTGGAGTATGGTTTTCGCTTACCTTCAGCGCTTGATAATCGCCCCCTTAATTTTCAGGAATTTGAAAAAATGATGGATAAGGTGGTTTATGTCTCCGCAACGCCAGGCCCCTATGACATGCAGAAAAGCGAGGGGTTAGTCGTGGAACAGATCATTCGTCCGACGGGATTGTTAGATCCCGAGGTGGAAGTGCGTCCTGTGCGCACGCAGGTCGATGATTTACTCAAAGAAATTCGTCTACGCGTGAAAAATAAGGAGCGGGTGTTAATCACCACGCTCACCAAGAAAAGTTCTGAAGACTTGTGCGAGTACTACGAGTCCTTGAATATTAAAGTTAAGTACCTGCATAGTGATATCGACACCGTTCAACGCACCGAAATTTTGCGGGACTTGCGCTTGGGTGTTTTTGATGTGCTCATCGGCATTAACTTGCTTCGAGAAGGCTTGGATTTGCCCGAAGTGAGTTTGGTAGGGATCACTGACGCTGATAAAGAAGGATTTCTGCGTTCTGAGCGTTCGTTAATTCAAACCATCGGTCGAGCGGCGCGGAATGCGAATGGTCGGGTGATTTTATATGCCGATAAGGTCACCGATTCGATGGGCAAAGCGATGTCGGAAACTGAGCGCCGGCGCCAAATACAGTCTGAATATAATAAGAAACATGGAATCACTCCAGCCACAGTGAAACGCAAAATCAAAGAAGGTTTGGGAGAAATGTTTGATGGGGCTTTGTCGAAGACTTTGCTCCGTCAACAAAATCAGAGTCAGGTGGCTGAAGCCAAGGCTGTTTATGCGATGAAGCCGAGTGAATTGCGACAAAAGATCAATGACCTGCGAGATAAGATGAAAACAATGGCGCAGAAGTTAGAGTTCGAAGAAGCAGCGAAGATTCGTGATGAAGTGCGCCGTTTAGAACTTCTAGAACTTGAGACCCATGAAGGGTCTATGATTTTTAACCCAGGTGAAGGCGACGATTGAGCAAAAGTAAAATTGAAGAACTAAAGGACCGAGTTCGCGATTTTCCAGATCAGTCTGGGGTGTATCTGATGAAGAGCACCACGGAAAAGGTGATTTATGTGGGGAAGGCTAAAAATCTGCGCCAGAGGGTGCGGAGTTACCTCGGTGATGCCAAAGATCTCACCCCAAAGACCCGACTGCTGGTCGCGAATATTCATGTTATCGATTATATTCTGACAAAAACAGAGGTTGAGGCATTTCTCCTTGAAGCTTCGTTGATTAAAAAACATCGACCCAAGTACAATATTCGCCTGAAGGATGATAAGAACTATCCCTACATCCGTGTGTCGATGCAGGATGAATTCCCGCGTTTATATCTAAGTCGTTCCGTTAAATCGGACGGGTCTTTGTATTTCGGACCCTACACGCGCGGTGGGAGTGTTTTCGAGACGATGCGCTTTCTCAATCAATCGTTTCAATTACGAGATTGTACGGATCATGTGCTAAAGAGTCGAGAACGTCCCTGTATGAATTTTCAACTCGGGCGCTGTACCGCTCCCTGTGTGGGATTGGTTCAAAAGGGAGAGTACGCTGAAGATATCGGCAAGGCTTTACAGTTTCTCAGAGGGCAAAGTCAGGAGTTGATCGACGAATTGCGCCAGCGCATGTTTCAATTGTCGGAGGAAGAAAAGTACGAACAGGCCGCTCGTTGGCGCGACACTCTGAAATCATTGGCGGCCATCCTCGAAAAACAAGCGGTCATTGACCCTAATGCTAAAAAAGATCTTGATATTATTTGTTATAGTGGCGATCAGCGGGGAACTATTGTGCAGTTCCTGCATGTGCGGCAAGGACGGGTTTTGGGAACGCGGTCCCAGTTTTTAGCGGGCTTTGATCCTAATGAACCAGCGGAAGATCCGCGCGAGTGGTTTGTCTCCGTCATTAATCAGTATTATTGGGAAAATATCGTCCCAGACGAAGTGCTGATGACGTTTGATATCGGAGTCGAAATGCTGCGCTTGATGCAAAAAGTGCTCGGCGAACGACGCGGCTCGGAAGTCGTGATTAAATTTGGTACGGCCGACGAAAAAGAAAATGAACTGCTCGCAATGACCGAACAAAATGCCCGGGCGGCTCTGGAAAAACAATCTGAAAAGGTCGAATCTAAAAAACTGGGTTTAGATGAAATTAAAAACAAATTCAATTTACCACAAATTCCGTTTCGCATTGAGTGTTATGATATTTCAAATTTTCAAGGCAAACAAATTGTGGCAAGTCAGGTTGTCTTTGAGCGGGGCATGCCGGCAAAAGACCAATATCGATTGTACAAAATTAAATCTCTTACGGACGCCAATGATTTTGCCTCGATGAAAGAGGTTTTATCTCGTCGTTTTAAACATCAGGAGTGGGATGACCCGCAGTTGATTGTGGTTGATGGCGGAAAGGGGCAGTTGAGCGCAGCGATGGAAGCGCTCAAAGTAGTGGGGAAGAGCCATGTTCCCCTGGTCGCTTTGGCAAAAGCGAAAACGGAAAGTGAGTTTTCAGCGATTGAGGTGCAAGGTACGGAAGAACGATTTTTTTTGCCAGGTCGTGCGAACCCATTGATTTTTCGTCGGAATGCCGAGGGATTGAGGATTTTGACTCATTTGCGGGATGAGGCTCATCGGTTTGCGATCACCTTTCATCGAAAGTTGCGGGAAAAGAAAAGTCTGTCGTCCGTGTTAGAAGACATTGAGGGGATTGGTGAAAAACGAAAACAAATATTATTGGAGCACTTTGAAGGTTTAGACGCGATCGCGGAGGCCTCAGTGGACGAGATTGCTGGATTGCCAAGTTTTCATCGTGAATTAGCCGAATTGATTGTTGATTTTTTGGGTACTCTGAAAATAGAAAGTTCGCTGAGTCATCATCCTGAAAAACGTCAGCGAACTTAAGGGGAATTAAACCGTTCCATGGGGATCTCCTTCCTTCTCATTTAAACCTACCTTAGGCTTATCGATACCTTTGGCACACTGGCTGGCATTTCTCATCCGGAGAATTAGCCCCTTTAGTTTTGCGTCCCACCGTTTCCAGTGGTTTGCCCTGAGACAAAGGAAGGATATGATATATATTCTTCTACATCATTCCTAGATTAGAAAAAGAACTCTATAGAGCCTCCTTAATTTATTGGTTGAACATACGTACCGCACACCTAAAAAAAAGAACCAGTTACGCTACGCTACTTTGGTGCCCGGGATTCGCAAGCTCTCTGTTTCCTGGTTTTGCACATTTTCCCTTCCTCCTTTTCGCGCTCTGTTTTCACATCGCGCTTACAGACTCAGAATACTCGACCTAGGTGTGGATTGCAAATTTATCATTCAACTGTGTATCAGTTTGACGATGGTAAATAATATCAACATGTTGTATTTATAAATTTGTTTTATTTATAGA
The DNA here is from genome assembly GCA_044374645.1 of Pseudobdellovibrionaceae bacterium. GTDB lineage: Bacteria > Bdellovibrionota > Bdellovibrionia > Bdellovibrionales > Bdellovibrionaceae > CAUJGP01. The sequence goes on from JBILOD010000034.1 coordinate 11,598, forward strand.
AATTATTAGGACGATCAAAAAGATAATTCAAAATTTTTTGGAAAAAAAGAGCCAAGAGGGTGCTTGGCTCTTGAGAATGTTTGAATTTGAAACAAAAAATCGACTGGCATTCAAATTTCTATTTTTATTGTGGCCCTGACACTTAGCGTGCGCCCTCACCGTCTTTTCGGTCTTTCACTGGCTCTACCGGCGTTTCGCCGCCGCCGCCGCCACCATCAGCTGGGTCACCCTTGTCGCCTTTATCACCTTTATCGCCTTTATCGCCCTTGATGCTTTCTCCGTCCTTACCAGGATCACCTTTATCTCCCTTTATGCTTTGTCCATCTTTTCCGTCTTTTCCGTCTTCAGGACCATTCAAAAGGGCTGCGATCGCTAATCCGATGGCTGCGACGACGCCTACGCAAACAATTCCTTCTGTAAGGCCTTGTCGGCAAAACCAGGTATCGTCTTTTTTAGACTTTTCGAAGTCTTCGTGAGCAGTAACAACGCCACCATTGGTTTCATCGATGGGGCAAGCTGTATTTGAGAGGGCCGGAGTAATGGCGGTTTCAATGGCAGCCTCTGTGCCCTTCTTAGGTTTACAGTGGCCGTTGCCATCTACTGTCGGTGGAGCAGGAATTGGTTCTGCCGCCGTTTCGGCTGCAAAGCGCAGGCGATTAAAAAGGGTCGCACAGGCTTCGCGGTTATGGAGATCCTGGTCATTGGAATCATTATTAAATTTATCTCTGAAGTCTGCTTCAGAAAAACCAGCTTCATTTTTTACATTTTGAAACCAATAGGGATCAGATTTTTCTTGTTCTGCAAGTTGAGTTCGTGTGAAACATTGTCGTTTCCAAAGACTGATGTTATCTCGAACTTCTTTCAAGTTATCTTTGGCTTCATTTGGATAATGTTTGGCATTAATTTCATCCACGGCGGTTGACATTTTTTTGAAATCTTCGGCGCTACCAATATGAAAGTTTGAGTCACATTGCTTTCTTGAAACATCTAATTTCGGTGTAGACGGCACACAAAAAAGATCCTTGGTCATTTGGCCTTCCACAAATTTGTACCCATAGATCTGAGGGTTACAACCAATCTCTCCCGACTTAGAACAGCCACGTTTGGCTTCCTTTTGCCGATTGGCAATGCAATGACCATTGGAAGTGTTCCATTTCCCGGTCCAACCCGCAACAATGCACTCGTTATCATAGGTAAAGAAGTGGTCCTGTGCTTCTTGCGCGTAACTTTCAGGGAGCAGGATGGACCAGATATTGAAGGAGGTCTTTCGTTCTTTTTGAAACAATAAGTGTTGGTTTTTTTCCATTTCGGTGATCAAGTCGCGAAGGGCATTCATGTAACGAGCGCCCCATGCTGGATCTTTTGCAGCGAATTTCTTGAAAGTATCCCAAGGTAATATTGGGCTCAGTGTTGCTTGCTCTATAAGGTTTGTATTCTTGAGGGCCGAAACATGAATCGTCTTTCCTTTGCTCTCTAAGTAAGGGCCTCTTTTATCCTGCATTATATTGATCTGGGCACTTTGCTTTTTATCTCGGAATTGAAGTTGTAAGTATTTTCCTTGTTTGGCGGACGTCGCCTGCTTTACTGTGAGTGGCAGCATTGAGCGTTTTCTATTTTGCTCTACCCATGGTTCCAGTCGCTCGATGGTTTCTTGATCGAGAAAGGGTTTGGACTTACGAAACCATTCGGCGACAGTTTGACTTTTGCCGGCGCCAGTTTCATTGAGGTATTTTTTGGTGCGTTGAATGTTTTTTTGCGAGAGCGAAGGTGCCGCAAAGCCAGTTTGTGCCAATAGACTGGCGCTCAAAAACAAACAAAGGTTCCTATGTAACATTGATGGAATACGACTCATCCCAATCTCCTTTTTAGGGATTACTGCTTCATGTATTTAACAGTAACCCCTTCAGTTTATGAGATAAAGCCTTCTGGTTGCTAGAGTTTTTTAAAAAACTGGCCGCGGTCGTGCTGTTCGCTCAAAGCGTGACTTCCTTGTCAGGCATCGTAGGCGCAAAGTTTCTCTTCAAGTTCCCACGAATTTCCGCAAATACGGCCGGACTTTTGTCTCCGAGCGAGTTGAAAAATTCCTCATGTTGTAGAATTTCTTCCATCCAGTCGCTGGTACTGAGTTGAACTAGGCTTTGGTAGGTTGCACTTGAAAGCTCAAGTCCTTCCCAGTTTAGATCGGTGTAGCGAGGGATAAGTCCAATCGGAGTTTGTTGACCTTGCCCTTGACCTTCCACGCGCTGAAACATCCAGTGCAGCACACGCATATTTTCGCTAAAGCCAGGCCAGATGAAGCGGTCATTTTCTTTGCGGAACCAATTCACTCCAAAAAACTTTGGCGCTTTTTTGAGT
>JBILOD010000405.1:0-4153 GCA_044374645.1 Pseudobdellovibrionaceae bacterium
AACGCTGCTCCATTTATGCAGCACGCCCCACACAGTGCCGCACTTGGCCTTACTGGCCCGAAGTGCTCAATGCAAAAACCTGGAGTAAAGAGGTCGCTAGTTTTTGTCCAGGAGTTGGCAAGGGCAAACTCCATTCACCCGAGAACATTGAGAAGACTGCTTTCGAACAACAGGACAGCGAAGATATTTTACGCCGGGAGGCTCGCCAGTGAGTGACACTCAATATAAATGTCATTTATTTATTTGCACAAACACCAAAGAAAAGGGTACGTCCTGTGGCCCCAAAGACGCCGCAGCACTGCGAACTGAACTAAAAAAACGTATGGATGAGAGATACCCAGATCAAAAACATCTCTTCAGAATCAATGCATCTGGATGCCTAGGGCGTTGTGAACAAGGCATTGCGGCCGTCAGCTACCCCTCTGGTCATTGGAAAACGGGTATTCAAAAAATGGATCTTGAGCAGTTAGAATCCTGGGTGCTCGACGAGCTTAATGAACCACTTTCTAAATAAGATCGTCAAATTTAGCATTATTCAATATACTTGTCTTGGAGCTCACTTTGAAAAAGCTGACTGAGATTTTGATCTTCGATCATTTTTTCAGCCAGAGCAGAAAGCTGTACTTCATCGGCCAAGGATTCAGCCTGGCGCCAGTAAAGAGTAAGTCTCGATCTCAACCAATCGAAATCAGCAGTGTTACCGTTTTCGATTTGGTTGACTTTGCCAACTTCAACTTGGAGGTGGCGGGCTAAATCGGATTGGCTCCAGCCCATTCGCAATCTAAGTTCTCTTACACGTTCCTTAGTCCATTCCATATTTGCTCTCTTATTGATGCCGTCCCAGAGAATAACTCGGAGCGAGACGGTCTCGGTTTCATATCTTAGTCCTCAGAAAAAACAAACAGAAGATCTTCTTTTTCCAAAAACTCCAATCGCTCCCTAGCTTGTTTTTCAATGTACGCAGGGTTTTTCAATTGGCCTAATTGTTGCTTAATTTTACTTATTTTCGCGTTCTCTTCTCGAATTTTCATAGTTAAGTTCTCTTGGTTCTGCTCAATGTGGTATAAGCGCCACAGAGACCCATCGAAAACCACCCCACCCAAAACCAAGCAAAAACAAATTCCCAAAACACGCCCCGGTCGCTCCAAAAGATTTGCAATATTGTCACCGAAACGTTTCATTCTTACTCTCCAGTTTAGAGGGGTCACACATTCAATTTTGCTGGAAAAGAATGACTTTGAAAACACTGCATTCACAAATCCTTGCGGAGGGTCAAGACCCACTGCCTGACTGGCGCCCATCATCAATCGACTGATCTTAAGTCTAGCCAGGCCCTAAAAAGATCCGATGAAAAAGTCCAACGTCGACGTTTTCTTCGCCCCCTTTCTCACTCAACGTGGGCACCTCTTCACAGAGGGGGAAACCCCGCCCTTTCTAAGCCTCGTTCGATTTGAAGCTTGCCGCCATGAATTTGACACTTTTTCAGCAGAATCGAAATAGAGTTTCTCACCAACCTGCAAAAGAAAAGGGCCTCAAAGCGGGCCCTTTTCTCGTTCGATTTACAAATTTGAAAGTTTAATCATAATTAACCGCGAAAAGCCTTTGTTCCCCAGTAGTTTGCACTCGTGCCAAGCTCTTCTTCAATACGAAGGAGTTGGTTGTACTTCGCAGTACGTTCGCTGCGGCACAGGCTGCCGGTCTTAATCTGCTGGCAATTCAATGCAACGGCTAAGTCAGCAATAGTCACATCTTCAGTCTCACCGCTACGATGAGACATTACCGTGTGATAACTATGGCGTTGCGCCAAAGACACAGCCTCCATAGTTTCGCTTAATGAACCAATTTGGTTTACCTTAACGAGAAGTGCGTTTGCAACACCTTCTGAAATTCCCTTTTCTAAACGTTTAGGGTTGGTTACAAACAAATCATCACCGACAAGCTGAACTTTTTTACCCAACTTATTTGTGATAAGTTTCCAGCCGTCCCAATCATCTTCAGAAAGGCCATCTTCAATGCTCACCATTGGGTATTCGCTCGACCAGCGAGCGTAAATATCAACAAGTTGCTCCACTGGGATTTTCTTACCTTCCCAAGTGTACTGGCCGCCTTCGTATAATTCGGTAGCAGCAACATCCAAAGCCAAACCAATATCTTTGCCGGGCTGGTAACCAGCTTGTTGAATGGCTTCCATCAATAGCTTAAGCGCTTCTTCGTTAGACTTCAAAACTGGAGCGAACCCGCCTTCATCACCCACTGCCGTCGACAGACCCTTTTTGCCAAGGATCTTCTTCAAGGTATGGAATATCTCAGCACCTGCACGAAGAGATTCGCTAAATTTTCCACCCACCATTGGAACGATCATGAACTCTTGCACATCCAAACCGTTATTAGCGTGTGCACCACCATTGAGGACGTTCATCAAAGGCACTGGCAAGTTGCGCGCCTGAGCACCGCCTACGTAGCGATACAATGGCAAGTTGCACTCGAGAGCCGCCGCCTTCGCCGCAGCTAAAGAGATTCCAAGTATGGCGTTAGCACCGAGTTTTCCTTTATTATTCGTACCATCAAGATCGATTAACAATTTATCAATGAGCCCTTGGGCGGTCACTTCAGTGCCGATGAGTTCTGGCCCCATACGATGGTTGATGTGAGTGATGGCTGTACGAACACCTTTACCCAAGTAGCGTTGAGCATCACCGTCTCTTAGTTCAACCGCTTCATGAGCCCCTGTGGAGGCTCCAGAAGGAACAGCGGCACGACCCTTGAATCCTGCTGCGGTGACAACTTCAACTTCAACCGTAGGATTTCCACGGCTATCTAAAATTTCTCGACCACGAATAGAAGTGATCTTTGACATACTGACCTCCTAAATTTCAATATTGGCAGTAGAAGAGGAAAGGGACACTGGGTCCTCGTGCGAGCCACTGGCTTCAAGCAATGGCTGTGAACCATTGATGGGCTGAGTCTCCGCTAAGGCCTTCAAAGTCTCCTGACTCCCCTTACGAAGTTCATTACTTAATTTTCGAATCGATGTTAGCGCTTCTTCGCTGCGTTTTAAAGATCCCTGAAAAGAATCCTTAACATGTTCCCAGTCAACGCGACGAAGTATCTCATTTAAAACTTTTGAGTTCTTTTCCAGGCCACTCATGAGTGTAATGACCTGCTGAGCTCTCACCATGTAATCCTGCACTTTTTGAATTTCTTTCGCGAGGACGTCCGCAGGTGTTCCAAGATCTCTGGCAATAACCAATGCAAACTCAGAAAGGCCCTTCATTTTTTCACTGAACACTTGCGCTTTCATGTGCTCACGCAACTCCTGGTGAGCACGCTCAAGTTCTTCATTTTTGACTACCAACTCTTCATTGCGCTTTTCAAGTATGCGTTGATTTTGCTCAAGCTGCTCGATGATCGATTGCATAAGCTCAGGGCTGATGCGGTGACCATGTGGGTCTTCTACTGGTAATAGCAACTCTTGTTCGGGTGACCACTCTAAACGAAAGTGAATATCCGTCCACTCGCAACGAGCTGGAGGTTGCCCAACATAACAAGGCAGCACCGAGAAAACGGCTTTTAAAAAGCGAGTGGTTAAAGGAAACTGCTCCGTTGAAATCGGCAAATCAAACGCGACATGGTACATATCACGACGAAGATGGGCGATGGGTGGAGCCGGAGAAATAAAATAACTCAGAAAACGTTCAGGCTGATTCATGATTTCTTGGGGTCTTGGCATCATACGCAATACGCTATCAAGCACACCCCAAGATTTGATTTGATGTATCTTACTACCGATTTCGAGGAGCAAGTCTGAACCCTCTAGGGGTTGATACTGCTCCACGAACAAATGCAGCCAGGATTCCATTTGGTCGGCCTTTACCCAATAGGCCGGATCTCGCAAAAATTCTTCAGGAAAATCAATGCGTTCCAAGACTGTCGATGTGTCAAAGCCTTGGGAGTCAAGATAGCTAAGAATGGAGTTCGTAATCTTACTACTAAAATACACTGCACTACAGGTAGTAATCGAGATAATGCCGAAAAGATATGGCATAGTAAGGGCATTGTCGACTTGCGTTATTGACAATAAAATCGCCTCAAAAACGACCCCCTTTGGCCCAAGGCTTGCTGCTGTTTCGGACCCAAGTGATTCAAACCCTTT
>JBILOD010000576.1:0-2713 GCA_044374645.1 Pseudobdellovibrionaceae bacterium
TCAATAAATACCGATAGAATCTAGCAGGGCGGTGAAATAGTCCAATCTGGGTTGTTCTCGCCCTCCAATCTATCTTCAACCTAGTCTTAACTGCGCCTTCATTCGAATTAGGTGGTTGAGAGACTAGTCTCATGAGGCTTTTTGAGGGGGGAGCTATGTCGATGCCAACTTACGTCATAAGGATAGAAGATTGTACAAGGCACAATACAGACGGGGATAACTGTGCTATTGACTCCCCAGAAGACCCTTAAACTCAATCTTTGAGTATAAACTCAGGAAACACCTATGTCAGAATTTATTCCGCCACAGCCTCCAAAATCTTTTCGAGTGACTTTGGAAGTCCATACAAAAAACGATCGCCTTGATAACATCCTGCTCGCAGCTCTTCGTGGTCAAGGTGAGAATCTTGATCTTCAAAATATTTCGCGAACCAAGTTCAAAGAATTGTTTATGAAGGGAAAAATTCAGATCAAAGGACAAAATGCTCGGCCATCTTCGTCCATCAATCGTGGGATCACTTACGTTGATATCTTGAAGTAGGATCGATTTTTTCTCAATGCCGTTCCCTTTGTCAGCCCGTCGTTCCCGTATCTTGGCACCATCAGCCCCTGATAGATATTGTCTGAGTGAACTTCTGAATCATCCTTAATGGGCTGCTTCAAGATATTCTTCCGTACATGGATGCGGTTGAATGAGTCTACCATTGAGCGAATGAAAAAACCATTCATCGTTTCGTCAAAACTGCAGAAGCGAGTGTGCCATTCGTCATTCACTTTCTTTTTATCAGGGCTCTCGGATGGAAAGTACCTTCTGGAAGTGCTCTCAGCTATTTTATAACACTGTTTTCTGGCTTTTTCATATTGAGTAGAAAATTCTTCGGATTCTGGGCGTTCAATGAAAACTAAAAAATTTTCGCCAGAACACTCCACCATCCCTTCCTGCCGGAAACGAAAGTTATCAATACCCCGCGCGAGACGGAACACTGTTCCCACACCCGCCGAAAAGCTTCCATATAATGAAGAAGTGATCATTTGTGCTGCCAGAAGGCTGCTGCGCCCAAGGTGGTACAGCACGTTCGCCTCTGCGGCCGGATCGGTCCCTGGTTCAGATTCTGCATAAGCCTATGGAAGCAAGAATTCAGTCACGCTCACTTTCTTGAGGGGAGAATTCAAAAGCATTTGAGGTTTGAGTGAGGAATCCTACTGATAGAGCGATGACAATGACGATTAACGTCTTCATGGGAAGCCTCCTGCTGAACTGAGTTCTACGGTCGATTAGAAAACTAGAAGATTCTATTGTCTATGATTCCGCAAATTAAAAGTGTGGAAGGAGGTTTTACTGAATGATAGGATGGAAAAACGGTTCTTTAATCAATGCTGAAGAAAGAACGTTTATCGGAGTTGAGCACACTGATTTAAACGAATATTGATTCTTAAGAAGAGATTTGCCCATCCCCTGGTTCCTCTGATTTGATCTTCTTTGCTAAACAAAAAACGTTCAGGGCTATAGGAGCCCTCGTTGGCGCAGTCCTGCGAGTTGGTGCCAAAGCTGAAACGGTAAGATTGAAGGCTTTCACCATTGAGGGCGATGGAGAAATCAGTGTTGTTGCTCGGGTCACCAGGAAGACCTGCAAGGTTCACTGTCATTCGATAAAATAACTTTACTGGTCGGGCGCCGCTGCTGCCCCAAGAACCATGGGTACGAAGATAAATCACTTGGTTCATATTGTCCGCTTGCTGAAAAACCAAATGGGCCTTACCACTATTGCAGTTGATTTGAGCCAGCTGGGTCCAAGGGCCCGAGGGTGAATTGGCGAACTGCACACTTGTCATTTCTGAGGCACAGATGAGATCAAGTTCAAAGATGCCATCGGCATTTCCAACTAATCTGCATTGTTTATCCCATCTTTTGTCTTCTAGTAACCTTTTTAGGCACCTCAAAGAAGGGGGCAGGCCAATGAATGGCAAAGGAGGATGAGCTGGGAGGGGTGAGGTTTGGCATAAAATGTGAATACGAGGTTGATTCTTGATCATAAGAGAGGGCCATGGCGTGGGAACAATGAAATACCAATTTATGCTGAGATCCAGTTCTAATCCGTCTTATACTAAACAGGGTTTATTTGCTTTCGTGGTTACGAATACGGTGTTCAATTTATTGAACGGTTCAGTCACAGAAGCCCGACAAGGCATCAATGCCATTCAGCTGGAGCCTGTGGCTATTGATAATAGCGTGCAATGCAATCGTTTGTTTTTTAAGGGTGGAACCTCCTATAAAGACACTATTTTTGTTATGCCGCGAGTGCAACCGGGCGGAGGTCCCGATGGTGGACGCACCTATTCCATTTCACCGTCCACCGAGAAAGACCGCTACAATCTTGTCTTAAAGCTCTATTTTCCAAAGTCCGATGAGGCGGTCCGGACCCATGCTGCCAGTTCAGTAGTTCAGGATCCTTATGCTTGTAACTGGGATGACGTCATCCAAAATCTCAATAGCAAAATCACCGATCCCGGCCAAAAGATTACAACCATAGCTCCTAGTCCACTCACATCGATCGAGGTAAGTATCCCTGGAATTGCTGGGACTGGAGTGATTGGAAGTGCCATCGAAAACACAGAGGATGCCGAAGACCTCGACATTCTTGATTATTATGATCGATCGCTATCCTTTTATATCCCTTTGACCTTGGCAGAACGCGACTATCTCAATTACAACT
>JBILOD010000406.1:0-4132 GCA_044374645.1 Pseudobdellovibrionaceae bacterium
AATAGCCACCCAAATAGTGGAATTTTTAATCCTGCAATAAGATGTACAATATAAGCACTCAGTACCGTAGCAACAAAGCCACCCACGGCACCAGCCCAAGTTTTCTTAGGAGAAATGACTGGTAACACATGGCTTTTACCCATGGTAATTCCAAAAGCATAAGCACCGATATCTCCGGCAAACACCATTACCATCAAAGAGAGAAACCATAGAGATCCTTGGTATTTGAAAAGTAAATCAATCAACAACGCAGGAAATAAAGTCAGGTACAAAGTAACCAACAGCGCGCGCCCCTGCAGCCCCTGAAGGATTTTTAAAGAATCTCCCACCGGAATATGAATCGAAAGTGCCAACCCTAAAGTTATAAAGGACACCAAAATATGAAATCGATGGGGCTCTACAAAAAGCAACAACAGAAAAAGTATATAAATAGCTAATCCAAAACACACTTTGAACTTTGCTCCCAAAGGGGCCCAATCAATGAGATTTAGGCCTTCTTTAATAACCACCATCTCCAACAAAATTCCTAAAACCACGATACCCGTAAGACCAAAAAACAGATAAATGCCTGCAAGGATTCCAACAGCTGAAATCGCAGAGACTGTGCGCACTCCAAGATTTTTGAGTTTTGCTGATGTCATCGCCTAGCTCCCGCGTTGAGGTGTCGATCCCCGAATTTGTTCTGAAGTACAGCCAAAACGCCGCTCACGACCACGATAGGCCTCAAGTGCTATCTGAAAATCAGCTTCAGAAAAATCTGGCCACAAAACTGGAGTGAAATAAAGCTCTGAATACGCCGATTGCCAAGTTAGAAAATTAGATAACCTCTGCTCGCCACTTGTACGGATAATGAGATCAGGCTCACCGACAGACTGCTCACTGATTTGGTGAGAAATTAAAGTCTCAGTGATATCCTCGGGTTGTAACTGTCTGCCCTGAACTTGCTGTGCTAAATTACGCATCAGTAATACGAGATCCTGCCTGCCCCCATAGTTGAGCGCAAAAGTCAGATTCATGCCTGTATTATTTTTGGTTTGCGCCACAGTCAATTTAATGGCTTCGACCACTGTCGGTGGTAGTGCTTGATACTGCCCAATCACTTTAAACCGAATATTTTGTTCAATAAGTAAATGCCGTTCTCTATCCAGATAGCGTTTCAATAAACGCATGAGGAAGTTCACCTCTTCGGGTGGCCTCCCCCAATTTTCCGTTGAGAATGCATATAAAGTCAGATTCTGAAGTCCGATTTTAACAGACTTTGTAATAATCTTTTTGGCGACACGAGCGCCCTTAATGTGCCCGAATATCCGTGGACGACGGCGTTCTTTCGCCCATCGTCCATTTCCATCCATTATAACTGCAACATGTTCAGGCAAGCTCGAATCCTTAGATGGTCATTATGCTTTTTTCTTTTTCTTCCGCTACTACATCAATTTTTTTAATGTAATCATCTGTAAGCTTTTGAATTTCAGCTTCAGATTTCTTGTTTTCATCTTCACTGATAGCTTTGTCCTTAAGAGCTTTCTTCGTAACTTCATTAGCATCACGGCGGGCCATACGAACAGCGACTTTGGCATCTTCCACAATTTTCTTAGTCTGCTTAACAAGATCTTTACGGCGTTCTTCTGTCAAATCAGGGACCTTCAGTCGAATTACTTTACCATCGTTCATCGGAGTCATTCCGATATCGCTCTTGATAATAGCAGATTCAATTTCTTTCAAAATTGCAGCTTCCCAAGGAGCAATTAAGAAGGATTTCGCATCTGGAGTGGAAATCGCTGCTACCTGAGACAAAGGCGAAAGAGTTCCATAATAGTTTACGCGAATAGAATCCAACATCGAAACCTGAGCGCGACCTGTTCTGATTTTTTTAAGCTCGTTATTGAGCGCAACCAGGGTCTTTTCCATTTTATCTTGTGTCTCTTTTTTTAGATTGGCCAACATGATGTCCCCCTAGCGAACTAAAGTCCCAATTGATTCACCCTTGACTGCGCGAAGAATGTTTCCATGGGTCCCTAAATTGAAAGTTAAGATTGGAAGCTTGTTATCCATACACAAACTCACCGCTGTAGAATCCATCACTTTGAGACCTTTATTTAGAACCTCAATGTAAGATAATTCATCGTACATCTTTGCGTCGGGGTGCTTAACAGGGTCTTTATCATAAATTCCATCAACCTTGGTGGCCTTCATTATGACTTCGGCACCAATTTCAGCCGCCCGAAGAGCTGCTGCTGTATCTGTTGTAAAGTATGGATTACCAGTTCCAGCTGCGAAGATAACTACTCGCCCTTTTTCTAAGTGACGAATCGCTTTTCTACGAATGTATGGTTCTGCAATTTCAGCCATTTCTATGGCTGTCTGAACGCGAGTAGGAACGCCCTCTTTTTCGAGAGCGTCCTGCAAAGCTAACGCATTAATACAAGTCGCAAGCATGCCCATATAATCAGAGCTGGCGCGATCCATTCCGCCGGCAGACGCGGCAACACCCCTAAAGATGTTGCCCCCGCCTATCACGACTCCAATCTCAGCACCCGCCTGTTGGGCTTCCGCGACTTCCTGTGCGATTTGCTTGATTGTATCGGTATTAATTCCGTGACCCTGCTTTCCTGCAAGAGCTTCACCACTTAGTTTGAGGAGAATTCTTTTAAACGCAGAGTGTCCCAAAATTAACGACCTTTCATTTGTGCAGCAACTTCTTCAGCAAAGTTGTCTTGTTTCTTCTGAAGTCCTGCACCTAATTCAAACCGCACGAATTTTTTAATTGTGATCTGAGCTCCAACCGAAGTTGCAACTTGTTTTTGGTAAGCGCCCACAGTTAAATCGGGATTCTTAACAAATGATTGATCAAGAAGACAGTTTTCAGCCAACCATTTTTTCATTTGACCATCAACGATCTTATCGATCATCTCAGCTTTCTTACCTTGCTCTTTCGCCTTACCCATAAGCACTTCGCGTTCGCGAGTTTGTGCATCCGCTGGGATCTCAGCACTTGAAATCGCCATTGGATTCATAGCAGCGATGTGCAAGCAAACATCATTAGCAAAAGCTTTGAAAGCTTCGTTTGTAAGTGCCTCAGCTTTATCTGCACCAACTTCAATCAAAACACCAATTTTGCCTTCACCGTGGAGGTAGGTGTGAACCAAAGATTGGTCAGCAGCATATTTTGCATAACGACGAACTACCAAGTTTTCACCAATAGTAGCGATTGTTTGCTTCAAGTGTTCTGCCAATGAAATAGATGAGTTGTTTACATAAGGAGTATCAAGCAGTTCAGTAGCAGGTTCAAAAATGCCTACGTTTCCTTTAGCAGCTGCTTGTTGAGCTACGTCAGTTACGAACTTTTTGAACCCCTCGTTACGAGCAACGAAATCAGTTTCAGAATTAACTTCAACAGCAACTGCAACTTTACCGTCAGCTGATTTGAAAACTTGAACTAGACCTTCGCTGGCCAAACGATCTGCTTTTTTAGCTGCTGCAGAGAGACCTTTTTTACGGAGCCAATCGACAGCTTCTTCAAAGTTACCCTTTGTTTCTTCAAGGGCTTTTTTGCAATCAAGCATTCCTGCGCTGGTTTTTTCACGCAGCTCTTTTACCATTGTAGCAGTAATAGTCATTTATATCTCCTAGGTGTTCGCGATTACTCAGCAGATTCAGTTGTGGTATCTGATGGAGTATCTGAGCTTTCGAGTTCTGCTTCGATTTCGATTTTTTCAGCGAGGCCAGCAGCAACGAGTTTGCTTTTCTTTTGAACTTTAACAACCTGTGGACCTGCTGCCGCCGGCTTTTCCTCACGCTCTTTTTTAGCGCCTGGACGTGGACGACGTTTTTCAACAGCCGCTTCTTTTTCTTCTGCTTTAACGTCAGAACCTTTATCGGTTTGAGTGCGAAGTTTAGCATCGAACTCTTTAGCACCTTCAAGGTAGGCTTCAGCAACTAGGTTAGAGAACAATTTAATTGAACGGATAGCATCGTCGTTACCTGGAATTGGGTATTCAATGATTTCTGGATCAGAGTTAGTATCAGCGATACCGATAACAGGAATGCCAAGACGTTTTGCTTCAGCAACCGCAATATGTTCTTTAACAAGATCCACTACAAAAAGAGCTTTTGGAGTTTCTTTCATATCACG
>JBILOD010000407.1:0-4124 GCA_044374645.1 Pseudobdellovibrionaceae bacterium
TGCAAAAGGGTGAAGAAGAACGGGCACGAGAGAAAGTCCAACAGGCCCGTTTGCGCATTCAACAAGTAACGGAAGAGCGTTGGTGCCAGCGTTGGGACCGTCCATTTGGTTGGGAGGATGTGTGCGCCTAACGATCGCGGCACGCCAAAGTCATCTGGCAAGACATCAAGCCTATGAAGTTGCCGAAGCCTTGCAACGTCAACATCCTCACCTAAAAATCGAATTTCATTTTCGCGAATCACTGGGCGACAAGCATTTGCAAGATCCGCTCTGGAAAATGCCCGAACGTGGTGTCTTTACGGAAGATTTTGTTGAAGGCTTGCAGCAGGGTGAATTTGATTTGGTGGTTCATTCTTGGAAAGATTTGCCGGTTGAAACTCGGCCGGGACTGGAACTCATTGCGTGTTTGCCGCGTGCGGATCAGCGTGATCTGCTCTTAGTGAAAAAGAGTTCCCTATCTAAAGACTTCAGTAAACAAAAAACCATTATATACTCGTCCTCACCGCGACGGATGTATAATATCAGTGAGCTTTTGCCGCAGATTTGGCCGAGGCCGCTTAGGCACTTAGAGTTTCAGTCCGTGCGAGGTAATATTCCTACGCGCATTCGCAAAATGCTAGAAGCGGCTGAGGTCGATGGATTGGTGCTTGCGAAGGCGGCGCTGGATCGGCTGATGAGCCCTCGGGCTGGGGCAGAGTGGGAAGAGCTTCGTACTCAATTGCGAACCTATTTGAGCCAGTGTGAGTGGATGATTTTGCCATTGATTGAAAATCCTACGGCCGCCGCACAAGGAGCTATTGTTGTTGAGGCGCGGAAGGACCGAAACGATCTTAAACAACTCCTCGAAGACGTGCATTGTTCAATGACCTTTGCTGCCGTTCAACGTGAACGCCAAACCTTGCAGGAGTTTGGTGGAGGTTGCCATTTGGCCTTGGGCATTTCAGTTCTTCCAGTCGCAACGTCTCCTCACGCTGTAAAGTCATCAAGTTCGGGCTCACTCTCTTCAGAACCACTCCCTTTGGAGCCACTCGCTTTGGAGCCACTCACTATGGTACCATTGATGATCGTGAAGGGGCAAACTCCTGAAGGTTTGCCCTTATGGCAGATTCGTACAGCTTATTCGGGGCCCCATTTTAGGCGCGACAAAGTTGTGGTGGTGCAAGACAAACCCTCACATAGAGTCCCATTGACAGCCGACTTTTCTGATCTTGCCCGCGCCTCTGGACTGTTTGTGACTCGTGCCGAAGCCTGGCCTGAGACTTATAAGGCTCAATCTCAACAAGTCATATGGACCGCGGGGTTAAACACTTGGAAAAAACTGGCCGCGAAAGGTGTATGGGTGCACGGCACAGTCGAATCTTTGGGTTTTGCAATTCCTGATTTACCCTTCTTGGAAGCGGGCAATCCTGCTCAACCTACGGCGGCACCTTTTCTTCGCCTGACTCACCAGCGAGCTGTGCGCACTCCGACGGATCGTGCAACCTATCAGATCGAGGATACCGATTTGCCGTCATTGAGCAATTCGTGCGATTTATTTTATTGGACGAGCGGTCAGTTAGCAGAGCTGTCGTTTGCGGCAAACCCATGGTTGAAAGAAAAGTACCACGCTTGTGGTTTTGGTGATACCAGTAAATCTCTCAAAGCTCTCCTTGGAGACAAAGCCGAGAATAAACTTTTTCTGTTTTTGAATCCTGATGAATGTATAAGGAATGTGACGGATGACAAACTCTAAAACTCTTTCTGAAACTCTCTTTCAACGGTCTCTCAAAGTGGCACCAGGTGGCGTGCACAGTCCGGTGCGTTCGGCCAAAGGGGTTGGTATCACTCCTACATTTTTTGAATCAGGTGAGGGAGCTTACTTAACCAGTGTTGAAGGTGAGCGTTATGTTGATTTCTGTATGAGTTTTGGTCCACTCATTCTTGGACACCGAGATCCTGTGGTGCAAGAAGCAGTAATGTCGCAAATTTATAAAGCTTGGACTTTCGGGGCCTGTGAACCCTATTCTCTCGAATTGGCCGAGTGGATCATCGAGCGCTTGCCTCATGTTGAAAAACTTCGGTTTGTTTCAAGTGGCACGGAAGCGGTGATGAGTGCCTTGCGTTTGGCCCGTGCTGCCACCGGGCGCTCCACTATTTTGAAATTTCATGGTTGCTATCACGGCCATGTGGATTCGATGTTGGTCAAAGCGGGCAGTGGAGTGGCAGAACTTGCTGAGAGTGATAGTGCGGGCGTGGGACGTGAAGTCGCACAAACGACCTTGGTGGCCTCGCTCAATGACGAAACAGGTTTACAAGAGATGTTTGCCCTTCGCGGTCGAGACATCGCCGCTGTGATCATTGAACCCTTGCCTGCCAACTACGGCCTTCTGCCACAAACAAAACAGTTTTTATTGAAGGTCCAAAAACTCTGCCAAAAAAACGGTTCGCTATTGATTTTTGACGAAGTGATTTCGGGTTTTCGAATGGCCCTTGGGGGTATGGCGGAGTTGACCGGTATTAAACCGGATCTGGTGACCTACGGCAAAATTCTAGGTGGTGGTTTTCCGGTTGGGTGCTATGCGGGACGGGCGGATTTACTCGAAATGGTCGCTCCTCAAGGGCCGGTCTATCAGGCGGGAACGCTCAGTGCGAACCCTGTGGGAATGGTGGCGGGGCTCGCTACCCTGAAACGCATTCTGGAGCTGGATCTCTATGCGACTCTTGAGAGGCTGAGCCACCAGTGGGCCACGAACATTAACAAGGCCTGGAACCAGCAAGGGCTGCCATTGTGTATGACTCAGCGGGGTTCCTTGTTTTGGGTGCAGACGTCGGGCAAAGAGAGTTTTGAAACCCCACAGGAACTTCCCATCAATTTGGTGCCGTTCTATAAAAAGTTTTTCCCAGCACTGCTTAATAACAATATTTATTTAGCCCCAAGCGCCTACGAGGTTGGATTTTTGAGTGCTGCCCACACGCCTGAATTATTAGAGTCTCTCGCAGAAAAAGTGATTCGCATTGGTGCTCAGGCCTTTGAAGCGACGGTTTAAAAAAATAGGCCATTCAAAATGGTTTAGTGGGCGCTCGGAGTGAGGGCTTAGTCAGTACCTGCTGATACCAGCCTAAGTACTCGGGCAGGCGCCGTTTCCAATAACTGAGATCGTGGCCATCGGAGCTCGTATTATCAATCCATAATTGATGGTGATCAAACCGCGCTCTTAATTCGTTGGCAAATTCCCAGGTGCGCTCATAAGAAAAATCACCACGACCGATATCAAGCCAAAGGCCTTCGAAAAATATCTGACCCTTTCTGCGAATCAGCGATAGAGGATCTCTCTGTTCATAGTCAGCTCCTGTTCCAAATTGGTCATGCAGCCCTTCTAAATTATTCACAGCTCTGAGAACGGGGCTATGAGCAGCGACAAACCCAAAGATGCCAGGGCGGTTCAAGGCAATCTGCAGGGCCCCATGGCCTCCCATGGAAATGCCGGCGAGGAGACGGGCTTTTGGTTCTCGCATTACAGGAAAGCGAGTCTCCACATCCTTCACCAATTCTTCGGCCACAAAATTGGTCCATCGCGATTTACCAGTCCGCTCAATGGCCGCATTCATCCAATAATTGTTCCCACCCTCGGGGAGCACGATAAGGAAAGAAGGACCCTGGCTTGCTTTCGCAATTTCATTGAGAGCTTCTATGACGCCTAAATCTTCCAGCATTTTGGCATTTCCGTTGCGGCCATGGAGAAAATATACCGTTTTGTAACAACGTTCAGATGTAGAACATTTTGGAAACTCAGGCGGGAAGATCACACGATAGGGAATAAACGAAGGACGTTCTGAGTTTTGTTCGGAATCTGGAGATTGATAGGTCTGGGTGATGTATTTTGATGGTCCCACTTCAAACCATTGAGCCCAAGCACTTGAAACGCTGGCGTTCGCCTCAGCACTGAAGGAGAAGGACACCAAAAGAACAAAAAAATAGTTTAGGATCTGTCGGTTCATGGTTTCACTCTAAATTTAAAATCCAGTTTAACTCAGAGAAGATTATTGGCAAGAATTCTCTAATTGTCCTTTGTTTAAAAGTACGAAGGCCTTGTGATTTTTTCAATTGGAGACGACATATAATGGCAAATAATCCGCTCTCGATT
>JBILOD010000408.1:0-4118 GCA_044374645.1 Pseudobdellovibrionaceae bacterium
AAATGAAACCGCTCGCGCCGTTCCAGACACCATGATCATCATAATGCTAATAAGTCTAATAATGTATTTTGTCATAAAGTATGACCCTTCCTTGAGTACTACTTTGCTGTTCCTTTAGTCACAAATTTTTCTAAGTACTTTTTCATGCTCGCGACCTCTAAATTATTTGGGTTCAATCGCGCCGCTTTTTCGTAAGCATCGAGTGCCTTCGGGTAGTTCTTCTGTATATAGAAAACCCCTCCCTGCATTTCAAAAATCACTGATAAATTTGGATTCTGTTGTTGAAGTAAGTTTAACTGTACCAATGCATCATCATAACGCCCTACTTTTACCAATCGCTGACTTTCAAAAATCTGATCCATGGTGGAATTTAGTTTCATTGACTGCATGGCTTCACTCTCTGACTTGAGAGTCAAAAAAACGTTAAGGTCCGAATTCGTTGGGAGCTCCGAGACAATGACCGACTGATTCATATACCCTGACAGACGGCCTTCAATGCCGAAAGGGCCTTCGACGGCATACTTTTCCCGAAACTCAGCGGCGGTGATTTGAAAGGGAGCTGTACCCACCATCTCATACTGGTCATTGGATTTTGACTTCAAATACACCTCACCCCCGGGCGGCAATGTATCCACGAACACTGTACCACTCGCACAGCCGACACAAATTAATGCAATGAATCCTCCGAAAAAATGTTTCTTCATGATACACCTATCGGCAATCTCAAGAGGTCCATGAAGTCTAGTTTTGAAACCAAAATATAGACCTAGCCTCTTATTCTGGCCCTTTCCTTCCGATAGAGGAATGTGAACCAAAAACCAAAGTCGATTCCAAAATTCAAATTAGACCTATGGTTAATCATCGGTCTCCAGAGTATAGCGATAGCTCTCGCGGTGCTATTGATCGGCTATGAAAAATGGATTCTCGAACCAAAAATTAAAAACCAAGAAAAGCGTGAGGCCGTTGGCCAAATCAAAGAACAAAAGTCCTCGCCCAAGCGACGCTATGGTGGCTCCCTCACCTATTTTGATGTTAAAGCGGGTGAACATATTTATTTGGGAGATACGATCTTTGTCGACAGTACCTCCGCCCTCGAGTTTAAGCTATCCACTGGGTCGGTGCTCCGCTTAGGTGCATTGACTTTGGTATTGATCGACCGTGAGAACAATCAAATAAAATTGATCGTCAACAGTGGTGAAATCGATGGCACCATTGCTGACAAAGATAAATTGTCCTTTGAAGTCAATGAGGACCAGTTTGAACTCGAAGCGGAAAAGGGCTCACAATTCAAGATCTCGAAATCAGAGCTCAAACAGTCTTCAATTACAGGTACTAAAGGTAAAATCAAACTACGCTACCGAGACGAGGTCTATGATATCACCGACACGAAATTCACCCTCGGTGAGGGCCAAAGTGCTCCTAAGAATGTGCCACCTCCGCCCACCCCAGTTCCTACTCCCATCGCCGCTACCCTAGCACCATCCATGGATAGCGAACCTGTTAATCTGGACGAAATACCCATTGATGTGCCAATACCCTATCCTCCCAATAACCAGCTATACCTCATTAAAAAGTCGGCAACGATTTTGGTTCTGCCAAGGCGAATCTGCACCAATGATTGTTCCGTCGCTCTCTTTCGAGGCCAAGAACCCGTTGGTCAGTGGGCTTTCAAAAAAGATTCTGCTCCGCTGATTAAATTAACCTTCACGCCCCAGGAATTTGGCACCTACACCGTTAAGCTCAAAGATGGAGCGGACCAGGAAACCAAGTTTGACGTAAAAGGGTTTTCTCCAAGTGTTTTTGAAAAGGCAATCAAAGCAGGTACGTCGGTCGAACTTTTAGATTAATCGTAAGATCTATTTTAGCGCGTCCATCTGGCTCTTGCACCACGGTCTAAACAAAAAATAGAATACAAACAACCTCAGCAAGTGGCACCAGATCAATTAGGCCGCTTTGACTGTTTGAAAGCTATCTAATGTCGGGAAACTCACTTCAACATGAGTGCTTTTCTCTTCGTTAAAAATCTTAATAGCGGCTCCATGGACGCGACAGAGTTCGGTCACGATCCGAAGACCAATACCATTACCGAAGTCCCCTTTACTGGTGACGGCTTCACCATTTTGAATCTGTTGAAGCAAGTCTTCAGGCATTACACCACTGTTAGTAACGCATACGACGATGACCCCGCCTTCCTGTCGAAACCGAATTTGCACTAACGGCCGATCATGTCCGCGAACCGCGTCGATAGCATTATTCAAAATATTGGCAAAGACCATCTCGAGTTGGGACTTTGTTCCCAAGAGACTCACGTCAGGAACCGGCTCATAAACTACAGGTGGCACCCCCGTCGATTGAATTCTGGGTTCTGACAATTCTAGGGCTCCCTGAATAAGGGTATCCAATCTCAGTTTTTGATGGTGAGGATTGCGACTATTCCTCAGAAGGTCCAAATAACTTGTGATCATTTGCTGGATACGCTCAATGTTTCGACTGAGTTTGTCCGCACTTAATTGAAGATCGGCACTCAGTTGGGTGGCCAGTAAATCATTCCCAAGAGAACTTGATCCTTTCACTTTTGACGCGGAAGATTTGATTTTAGCAATGTAGGCCAAGACTACGGTGAGAGGCCCCTTAATATCGTGAACTAAACCACTCGTAATAAAGGCCGTAGCCGCCCGCTTCGAAACCTCGGTGAGTTGAAACTGCAGTGAGGCAATATGTTGATAGGTTTTACGTTTCAAATACTCGCTAATGCGCAAAATTTCGATTCCTTTGGATAAGAACATAAAGCTCACACTACTAATGACCCCTGTGGCATTAAATATTTCATTGAGGACTGACGCAATTGTTATTACGACACCAACTTTAAGGAGGTATTCACCACTCGTATGTCTAAAGATCTGTCTTAGCAAAAAGATAAAACTCACCAAGAATAAAACAACAAACAACATCGACAAGCTGACCATCAGACCTGTTGGTCTTGTCTGATAGGCACCCGTCAGCTCCTTAAATAAGCTGCTCGGCGTTCCGGCATGGGGAACGTATAGAAATGACGTATCAGTGATCCAATAATGCAAACCAAGGCTCGCAAAGAGCACTATCCCTATCAACAACAGGATCTGTGTCCATCGAACAAATTGACCGCTAATAGACAAATAGTTTGTGATGGCACGAAAATAAAACAGATTTGTAAGTAAGCCAACAAGCCACAGCGTGTGCTTGATCGCCGGGACTGGGACTACCCCCTTGAAGGCCATTCCAAACCACCCTAACCCCGAATACAATGCGGCCGTGAAGCACAACCCAACGAAGTTCAACGCAAAATAGTTTTGGTCTTTACGGTAATAAAAAATACTTCGAATACCTTCAATGCAATAGACTACAGTGGCTGCAAAGCCCAGATAGATATAGAACTGGTAAAACACCGGAAGCTCTCGCATCACAAGTTCATCATCCTTTTCAGTCACTGACGTTCGCTACGATTACTCTTTTGATTATACAAGAGAATTCACAACTTGAAAGACTAGTGAAGAATTTCTTTTCCCTCCGTCCTGAATTCTGAATTTGAATGTTCCAAAGTGAGTCAAATCAATTTGGAACACTTTGTTCCAAATTGATTTGACCGATGGAGGGCCCTGACTTAACTTTCATTACAGATGCGACGTGACCATCACGAAGCCATACAAAGAGGGGGTTTTTATGTTTCAGTTATCGACTAAAGTAATTCTATTGATTGGATTATCGGCCTTATCTCATGCTGCGCAGGCGAACCACCAGAAAGTAAAACTTGGATCGATCACAACCGGAGGCACGGGCTGCCCCCAAGGTAGCGCCAATACTTACCTCGACAAGAAAACAGGATTTTTACAGATCCTTCCAGAGACATTCACCGCTATTCTTGATCGAGGTGCCAGTGTAGACCGTAAGTCTTGCTCCTTTGCCATTCCGTTCCAAGGGGTCTCAAATCGAGCAATCCGCGTCACCCGGCCAAAATTAAAAGGCGCCGCTGCCCTGGACTCGGCCTCTCATTCTGAGATTCGATATGAAATTTTCTTTAGTGGTGAACGTGGCAATCCACTCCGAATGGACTTCGTCGGCGAGTCATCGATTGCAGAGTA
>JBILOD010000409.1:0-4088 GCA_044374645.1 Pseudobdellovibrionaceae bacterium
GGATTTGGAAATTCTAGCAGCCGTAAAATCCTATTTCAATTGACTCCGCCAATTCTAACTTGGACTGAAGCCATAAAAAAAAAGCCTCCAAAATTTGGAGGCTTTTAGGTGTACGAGGCAGATTGATCAGTGTACCAGAAAGATGCTACTGATTGTTCATGAATTGATTCCTCAATTACTCACACTTAATATCGGCCCACTTCTCAGTGGTCGAGTCAGAAGTCCCTGAATAGGTGTGGGTCATTTCAGCGGTACCAGTTTTCAAGTTCAAGGTAACTGAAAGTACACAACCTGGATATCCCTCGTAGGTTGCAGGCCCGGAAATATCGGATCCATCTTTTGTTAGGTAGAGACACTCATCGCCACCTCTAATTCCGTTGACTACAATTCCACGAAGTGAGGTTCTAACGCCGTTCACTGGCTCCTGCCCAACATCGCCATGCTGAAAAAGAGCAAAGGCCCCCTTTTTTTGAAGGGTTACATTCCTACCAACACATTCAAAGATCGTTTTTTGTTCGTTTTCATCATATACAGAGGCCTTTGATTGAAAGGCAACTAATCCAACTGCGGCAAGGATTACTAATAATTTATTCATAAATTTCTCCTTTAGGGTTAAGTTCAAACTCGCCGACAACAGAACTGCAACTCTCGTGCCGGTATCTAAATACAAGCTATTTGCCTAGGCGGCGGTTGACAAAAAATGGACTGTCAAACTCTTCCATTATGGGTCGTAAAATGGCACTACCCGAAAATAAGAGAAAATTATTCCGCTAAATAGATATTGTGTAAGAATTTTGAATTTTCTTATTTAAAGCTAAAGGGTTAGGGACTGGCCCTTGGTTTGAAAAAAAGAAGACTGATGACCATGCTGCCTTTCATGATAAATACGCCTCAAGGCAGGGCAAGCCTACCGGCCAGCATGCCATGGACCTCTGGTGCCCTCGTCGGCGACCACTACTTACAGTGCCTGCAATGGGTGTCTAAACAGAAAGTCCGTTTATGCTGAGCCCTGTACACGATGGCTATTGGTACTTCACATAAAGATTTCGCCGAACTTCTAAAGCTATTTTTTGCTCATCGATAATACGGCAGATATTCCATTAGCATCATCGTCATAATGCATTTCGATTTCATTGGCCGTTCGATTTTCCGCAGATGCCCCCCAATTCTTGATGAATTTGAGAACTAAAATAGAGTCTTGTTTAAGAATTTCTGTTCCTTTGAGTTTACACTCTTCGATGGAGTTGACCTCAATCCTAGTCTGCCAATCTGCCTCTAAAATAATTGACTCTTTCAACAAGGGAATACTTCCAACTTTCCCACTGCACTGAGCGGCTCCAGATTTCAAAGAAAAGGCCGATATCAACATAAGACATAGTAAGGATTCGCTACTCTTAAAGTTTTTCATAATATTTCTCCTTCACTTCAAGATACCATTGCAAAGCCTGTGGGAATAAATTTCCATATTTTCAAGCCGCAACCTCTTGTAGCAATTTGACATGCTAAATTGGTGCCTGGCTGAAAGAGGGTTTATTTTCAACTAAAGCCAAAAGGGTATCTAAAACATTTTGTTTTAAGACGTTTATTGTCTCCGTCAAAAAGTTCAACGGCCGAATTGCTTCAAATTAAATGACACCGAAACAAACGTTAAGGGGTGCGCAAATTGTAAAGGTGCTTTGTTCTATTGGAGCTGAGTATATTTCGGTGCGTTTAATTTGAGTCATCGAAAAAAAAGGTCCAGTTCGAAGCAAACCCGATGGGTCAAGGTCCCACACCGGACTAAGATTTGGAGTCTACCACGACAAACAAATACTTAGAGAAGAGGGGACCATGCCAATCGAGTTCAAAAGAGCATATCTTGAGGAGATCCGTTTCCGCTACCAAAATAGCACCAAAAAAGTGAAAGGTCAGATTTTAGACGAATTCTGCCAGATCTGTTCATTGACCCGAAAGCACGCGATTAAGATTTTAAATGGTTCAGTTAATCCCAGGATTCAGCGCCCGGGCCCTAAATCTAAATACCAGAGGGAAGATGTATTTGTCGCCCTCAAGGAGCTTTGGCTTTTAATGAATCAAATGTGTTCCAAGAAGATGGTCTGTGCATTTATAGATTGGCTCCCTTTTTACAACTGCAAGGAAGAGGTGAAATGTTTGTTACTAGAAATGAGTGCTTCAACAGTTGATCGTCTGCTCCGTCCCGTCCGTCAACCATTGCAGCGAGGTCTCAGCGCAACCCGTCCCAGTCTGCTCAAGAATCGGATCCCATTAAAGCTTTTGGAGGGGGAGGTCGTAATGCCTGGATATATGGAGGCCGACACTGTCGCTCATTGTGGGAGCTCTTTAGCGGGAGAGTTTGGCAATAGCCTCACGATGACGGATTTATGCTCTGGTTGGACTGAAAATAGGGCCACATGGACAAAACTTGCTGAGAAAATAGTTCCTCAATTTAAAGACATCGAGGACCGATTGCCCTTCACTCTCATTGGACTTGCGACAGATAACGGGAGTGAATTTTTAAATGACAAAGTTTTAGAATATCTCAAAAATCGTCAAGCACCGGTGAATATGGTTCGACGCCGCCCGTACAAGAAAAATGACAATGCCCACGTCGAGCAAAAAAACTGGACACATGTAAGACAATTATTTGGTTATGACAGAATTGAGGACCCAATTTTGATTCCCTTGATGAATGAAATTTACCGGGCATACTGGAATCCGCTTCAAAATTTTTTTACTCCCGTCTTGAAACTAAAAACTAAGGAACGGATAGGAGGACATATTAAGAAGATCTATGATGAACCAAAGAGTCCGTACAGGAGGCTTTTGGATAGTCCCTATGTTCCAGAAGATGAGAAAGCCAAGCTGAAGGATGCTTTCAGTTTGAAGAATCCTATCTATTTAAAAAAAGAACTCGATAAAAAGCTTAAAGATTTTTTTAAACTCGCCGATGAGATAAAAATAAGAAACCGTTCAGCGGGATCTTGACCAGTGCCCTTTAGTGTCATTTATCCATGAAGCAATACGTCGAGACTTTGGGGGGAATCTGGAATAAAAAAAACAATTTCTTCAATGCCGAAGATTTTAAAAAATCCGTGATCAGTCATATTCCTGCATTCTTATTAGCGTTCTTGGGAAAAAGTCTTTTGAGGCAGGTATAAACGGTGGATCGAAACGCTCACTTTTCTTTCTGAGGTGTATTCTAAGCAACCATGTTGCCCTTCTATCATTCTTCCTCTGTATGTAAATTTCCTAAGACCAATCCGGTCATCAAGAGAAAACCTCCTATGGCCATTTGTGCGTTAATCACTTCATGGAATAAGAGAAACCCAAATAGTGTCGCCGACAAAGTATGAAGACCATCAAAAAGGGCCAGGCGGTGGCCGTCGATATGATTAAGTAACCAATAAAGAGTTGAATAGCACAACACGCAAGCTACAACAGAGACAAAAACGGCGGCCATCCAACCGCTTGCAGTCAAATTTTGAATTGCGTGGATTTGATGAAAAATTCCTGCCTGAAGGCCCCACATAAATATCGCTGCCGATAACTGCGATATAGCAAGATATTGGACTGAGCTGAAATGCGGCTTTAGTTTTTTTGAAAACACAAAAATCAGGGCTTCAAGAAATGCTGCGCCAATGATGAGGACTGAACTCGAGATTGCCACTTCCCATGAAGAAATCCTGTGTTTTCCAGCGACGAGAATAAAGAGACCGGTCACGCACAATGGAAGCGCAAAACAAAAAAGAAGTGAGGGCTTTTCTTTTAATACGATAATGGCAACAAGCGAAGTTATAATAGGGTTGATCGCACCCATTAGTGCAAAGTTGGTCACGCCACCGATTTTCAGGCCATAGAGTGTGCCGAAGGAGGCCAGGGAGTAGCTGCTAATGCCGAGAACAGCCACCCAAAGAGTTTCCCATTGCAGGAATCGTGGCCAGTTCGACGTAAATAAAATAACGGCAAAGAATGTGAGACCCGAGATTGTCCACCGAATCGCAATGTAAAGCTCGACTGGAATTTCGGCGATCACGAGCTTCGATGCACTTGGCACCAAACCCCAGACAATCTGTAAGATTGCCGCAATA
>JBILOD010000410.1:0-4075 GCA_044374645.1 Pseudobdellovibrionaceae bacterium
TCTGCTAGATTGTCATCCTCACTAGATTTTATTTATCCAAAGGAATCAAAAGGCGAATGGATCTTTTCAACCGAACGCTGCCTATCAGGCACATAAATGCTGAGACTTCGTTAGGGATGCAATTAATATCTATTGCCTGCATTTTGGCTTCGTTTCAAATCTACAGTTTCAAGGCGAGAGCCGCTGCTACCATAATTACAACTCCAAACTCAACCATTCCTGCGGAGAAAGGGAAAGATCTTAGTGAGCTAACACAGCCTAAAATCACTGAGCTTGAACTCACTTCAGCCCTTGCAGATCACTTGATGGATGTGGTCGAGTTTCGCTTCATCCGCAACGAAGCCATAAAACTTGGTGTTAGAGTTTATCTCTTTGGCGGCACCGCTGCCAGTTACGCCCACTACGCCAAGTGGGATTTGTTACGACTCAAAGGCGACACCCGCTATCAACCAGAACGCTTCGATTATGATTATACTAATATCTATCGCTCGACCCAAGATCTCGATATTGTGGTTGATGGTACGGCTGAACAAGCACTGAGTCTGCAAAAACTGCTACAAACACAGTTCCCCTACCTGCAAGGCAATAAGTCCGCTTGGGAGGTTCGACTCTTGCGGGAACCCATGGGACGCGCCGAAGCCCTCCTCAACAACGAAGATTTTCTCAACCAGCACACTGATTCTAACTCAGTTGGCCTGATCGAAATCACGACTCCCCCACCCAACGAACCCCTCGTGCGAGACCTTCGCGATTGGAATTCCCAATCACCGTTCTTCCTACGCGATGTCGTGGAAGGAAAAATTCATTTCTATTTTTCACCACTCCATGAAACAACCTCGCGCTATCTTGATGGCAGCAATCCCCCTATTTTTTCGGTGATTCGCTTCCTCACCAAAGCCTTTCAGTATGATGTACAGATGCGCAAAGTATATCGTCGACCTAGCTCGTAGCTTTTTAACGTTTTGAGGGTAACTCTTTGTATTCCTTGGGAGTGTAGGCATCCTTGCCTTGATGTCGATCTTGGACCAGATTTTTAAAATATTCTCGGGGATTAATTTGATTCAGTTTACACGATTCCACGAG
The DNA here is from genome assembly GCA_044374645.1 of Pseudobdellovibrionaceae bacterium. GTDB lineage: Bacteria > Bdellovibrionota > Bdellovibrionia > Bdellovibrionales > Bdellovibrionaceae > CAUJGP01. Next base: position 1,084 of record JBILOD010000410.1, read on the forward strand.
CGAGAACAGTATCGCCGCCGTTTCGGCACCCCGCTTGGAGTGGGTCCCATACCATGTTTTTCGCCCTATGACGGGATTTCGCAGCAATCTCTCTGCCGGGTTGTTATCAATGGGCAAACTAGCATTTCCAATGAACCTGATAAATTCACCGTAATTCTTTAAAAAGTAAAGCATCGCTTTACCAAGCTTACTTTTGCTAGAGTAACCTGCAACATCATGGTTGCACTTATCTCGTATTTTTTCAAAATGCTTCCGCATCCGCTCACGGATTCTGAGACAATGTTCTGGATATTTTTTCGCCAAATTTTCCAGACGATAAATTCGGCGATATTTTTTAATATAAAATTCTGACTCTTCTGGTATCACTTCTGCAGCTTGTTTAAAATAACGGCGAGCATGCGCATTACAATAAACATGTTTTACAGGAGTGAGCTGCTGCTCCTTGCGAAGTTGATTAGTTATATTTACCGCTTTACTGTAACCTGAGTAAACATCACTGATGAGATACTCGCATTGGGATTGATTCAACAACTCACTCGCCACATCGCCAGATCTCGTATCGTGACACTCAAAATAACTTGTCGTCTTCGTTGAAAAACCCCACAAGTACCAACTGCATTTCTTATCCCCCTCAAGCATCCGATGAGGAGTCTCGTCGGCATGCCATACTCTCGCCGCCAACATTTCTGCCTTGAGTTTTTCGTAGGCCATTTTAGAAAAATCCGCTAATTGATGAGTTCCTTCTATAAGACTCTGAGGTGGAAGGCCCTTAACCCCTTCACGTCCAGCCATTTGCGCCTGTCGCTCGATGGGAATAAGATCGCAGTACTTACTCAGCGCCACATCAATAATCATTTCATCGCTATATGCTCCCCCTGGAGTAATACGCGGCAGAACCGGTGCAGTAACGATATCACCATGGCACTTGCGGCAGGCATATTTGTGGCGAACTTGAACCACCACATAGTATTGAGCTGGAACCTTTGTTAAATATTCTGACTCTTCTGTCATTCCAGAGTCCGCCATCTCAGTTCCGCAGCATTTACACGACGGCAATTGCTCCAAAGTGACGTGGCGCTCAATAAGAGGGGTATTGGGATATCTCTCACTAGGAAGCTGAACCTTCTTTTTAATTCCATCCTTTGATGACGAACTAGCAGACCTACGAGCAGAGCTTCTTTCTGAGCTCTTCCCAAACAATTTATTCTTAATAGTAATGAGCTGATCTCCAACAAAAAGACTCATCTGTTTGAGTTCATGGTTCAATGAACGCAAACGATCATTGTCCTTATTGATCACACTGATCACCTTTTCATATTGCTGCGCTAAGGTTATCAGCTCTTCTTTGCTAAGAAGGTGATATCGCTCGATCGGTGCTGATTCAAATAAATACTGTTGCTCGGGTTTCATTCGGGCAACAGAATGTTCGCTTATAATGAAACAGGCAACTCTTGACTCATTGGGAATGTGGAATTGATCTTCTTTTTTATTTCCATCGGTGACTCAATAAATCTCTTTTCTAAATTGGCACCTTCAAAAAAAAGCGCAAACTCCGCCGTCGTTAAAGTAACTTCACCTTGGTAAAAGGGATTTAGACGACTAAACAAACCCTTCTCCATTCGCTTACATATTATCACTAGTCCGGTCCCATCATAATACAAACATTTTATCGAAGTTCGACGTGAGTTCATAAAGACAAATAAATGACCCGACCACGGGTCTTGATTCAACACAACCTTTGCCTTCGCAAAAAGAGTATCGTAGGACGCCCGCATGTCTGTCGGTTCCTTGCAAACAAATACTTTCGTCCTACGATTAAAACTAATCATTCAACCCTTTCATGCAACTTTCTTCAAAAAATCAATGAGCTGATCCACCTGTTGAAAGCGGATTAACTTTCCACTATCCCAAACTATTTCCACTCCACTAAAAGAGCTGAAGTTACTTACTGACTCTGCCACTTTAATTTCCTTGAACTCCTCAGCAGGGAAGTGCCCCTCACGGCGCATACGCTTTGCCTTGCCAATAATAGCCGCTAACCCAGATTTACTGACCCCAATCGCCCTAAAAAAATCTTTAGACGTGCCTTTCCACTGTTCCCAAGCTGCCAATATCTCCAAATAGAGATGATCCTCAGTAATTCGGACTTTTCCACCTTCACCTCGAAAAGTACTGATCTTCTTTCTTAATACTTCCATATCCATACGATGACCTCCTTGTTATCGTAGAATCAGTTTTACCATAAATTACCACTTTGAAAATTCGGGGCAGGTCGACGATTTACAGTTCATTCGCATGAGTGAAATTGATTATCAGGAGCCACCCTTCACCGAAATCTTGAAGAATGATTCGGATCATCGGCACACAGGATGTGCTTCTATTGGCATGCTGAACTGTCTTCATTTATTGGGAATACTTAAAGAACAAAAAAGAAGCGAAGTCCTTTTGGATTTAAAGTCATCACTTCAAGAAGACTCCGAAAGTCTTGTTGTCAGTCCCACCAATTTTAAATCATTCTTAATGACCACTAATTATTTTGACGAAGTTTATTCTTCTCTATTTTTTACGAAGGATCTAGTTCTACATGAATTTCTTGATATTTTAGCTGAACGAACCATCGCCTTCGTCATTGTCGCTGTCCCGAACTCCTCATTAACTCATTGCTCGGTCATCTACATTCAGGAAGGTCGGTTGATGATTGATGGCTGGGAAGCTGATTTGGAGTCGCTCGCTAGGATCTTATTTTTTGGTGAAAAAAACTTTGGCTTCTACCTTTGGAGGGACCATGGATAAATACTACTTTTTAACCCGATATGAAATTGACTGTCTGGAGCGATCTATTGAAGAGCTGATTTTAATTTATCCTCATGTCCCATCCATTCAGATAAGGCAGGACATGATTGAAATTCGTCATGTAATTTTTATAGTGAGAAAAAAGGTGTTATTGCTATTTTGATACAGTGTGCTATCGGCTGGACTCGTATTTAAAATT
>JBILOD010000411.1:0-4059 GCA_044374645.1 Pseudobdellovibrionaceae bacterium
GCAATGGGTCGATGATGAGCGAGATAGGACGGTGATGCGACGAGGATCATACTGAGATGACCTAAGGGCAACATCTTCATTTGGCTTTCTTTTAAGTTCCCGATTCGTACGGCCATATCGAAACCCTCTTTAATTAGATCAACGACCTGGTTTGTGAATAACAGTTCAAATGAAAGCTTAGGATGCCTTTGGCAAAGTTGGGCAATGGCTGGTGAGACAATATAGGAGCCCAAATCCTCTGGAGCCGTGATCTTGATTTTTCCGGAGAGGAGAGTGTCCTGACCATAGAGAGATTTTTGGGCCTCTTCGAGTTTTTGGATGGGGCCAAGGCACGCCTCATAAAAAACTCTGCCGGCAGCAGTGAGCGTCTGTTGACGAGTGCTTCGAATCATTAATTTGGTGCCGGTTTCTAATTCCAGTTTTTGGAGGGCTTTACTGAGGGTGGATTTTGGGACACCCAGAGCCTGGGCGGCTTTTGTAAACCCTCCATGTTGAACAATTTTAACAAAAAACTTTGTAAATTCAATGGGTATTGTTTCCATATAGAAACAGTATATCTCAATATTTGTGTCTAATCAACAATACAAAAATAGGCGATATTAGATCTATAGAGAGCAATTAAGCTCAAAGACTGGGAGTTAAAATGAAAAAGGAAACAATATTGGTAGTGGGTGCATCAGGTTTGGTGGGTTCAAAACTGTCACAACTTTTAAAAGAGGACGGATATCAAGTTCGCGAAACCACCTCAAAGAAAACGGTGCCGATGCCATCAGGCAAGGTTTATGTTGATCTGTCCTCAGGTCAGGGAATCCATGAAGCCATGGCTGGGGTTGATAAAGCATTTTTACTTTCTCCTCCGGGATATGCGGATCAATATCAAATACTTTCTCCCCTCATTCAAGAAGCTAAACGAGTGGGTCTGCAAAAGGTCGTATTGATGACCGCAATGGGAGCTAATGCCGTTGAAACATCACCCTTTCGAAGAGCTGAAATCGAACTCGAAAAATCAGGCTTGAATTACAATATCATTAGACCAAACTGGTTTTTTCAAAATTTTAACACCTTTTGGATTCAAGGAATTTTGGAGCAAAACAAAATTCAGTTGCCAGCCGGTGATGCTAAGACAAGTTTTATTGATGCCAGTGATATTTCAGAAGTCGCATTCAAATTGTTGACCACCGAGTCTTTTAGCAATCAGGATTTTGATATCACTGGTCCAGAAAGTTATGATCACCATCAAGTCGCAAAAGCGATTTCTAAAGTGACTGGTCGAAATGTCACCTATGAGGACATTCAACCTGAAGTTCTGAAAAGCAGTTTGTTGAAAGCTGGTTTGCCGGCCGACTATGTGGACTTTTTGATAATGATCTTTGGTTTTTTGAAAGCCGGTTACAGTGCGACAGTGAATGATAATGTTAAAAAGCTTTTAGGTAGAAATCCGAGAAATTTAGAAGATTACACAACGACCCATAGAGCTAAGTGGAATTAGGAGACCATGGAATTGAATTCTTGGTGCTTTCGGATCAAGGTTCAATTCAATGGGTGGATGTCAGCATAAAGGGGGAGCGACTGATTCGGATTTTCAAGAGCTAAAGTCCTTTTTTCGCTCCCTTTGAGTGGCCGATTGGGAATGGTTTTGCAAAGAACTTCTTATTGAGAATGTACTCACTTGAGTACGCAAAAACTTCCTGTCTTCGATTTTCCCTAACCTTGAATTCTCCATGGTGCTATACAGGTATTGAATCGCTTAGATACAAACAAGGAGTAGGAAAATGAAAAAATTAGTAATGATAATGTTGAGTTTGAATTTCATGGGAGTTATCGGCAACGCCACCATCGCACCAGAAACAATAGATTTAGTTTGCCTGAAAGAAACCGCCCAGCAAATGATCGTTTACCATTTGATTGTGGAACCGGAAATGAGTTCTGCAATTCCTGAAAATCCGAGTTCGCCGATTCACACAGGAGAATGGTTGGCGACGGTGAAAATTGCGAATTATCCAGAGGAGCCAGGAGTAACACTTTATTCAGGTGCCCAGGAGTTTAGTCTCATTCAGACAGGACTTGATGCCTATAGGTTCAAGAGTGAGAAGTTAGGGCTAGATCTAGTTTGCGAGCACAATGGGGAAGTCGGCGGCGGTGGTGGTTTTAGTGGAAGTAACTAAGGAGTTACCGCGACCCGGAAGGGCTGGTTCGTTGCTGTCCCAGTTAACGCCACAGGATTTGGAGAAACTCTTGAGCCTATCAGACTACCGAGGCTTTTTGAGGTATTTTTTAAAACCGCATTCGCCTCTCAAACAACCGTTGAGTTATGCGGAATTTAGTCGACGGGCGGGATTTGCTTCAAGAGCTTTTCCGAGGGATGTATGTAATGGCAATCGTTCGATCAATGCCGACACTCTTCCCAAATTCATGAGAGCTTTAGGCTTAACTGGCGACTGGAAAGAGTATTTTATTTCTTTAGTTCTAAGCGAGAGTGAGCAGTCCTCTACTTCTGAGTCAGCAAAACTGTCACAGAAGTTGGACCGCCTGAAAAATCGCCTACAAAAGGGGAATGGGCGCTCGAGCAAAGTGAGAGACACGAGTTTTGCGGATAGGGTGTTCGCGATTCCCGAGCTCCCAAGAATTTTTTCAGCTCTTGGGCCCATCAATCAAGGATCTCCGTTGAAAGAGATCGCGCGCAGACTGAAGCTTCCAGAGGAGCTGCTATCCAAGAGACTGGAGCAAATGCAAAAGTTGGGGCTGGTGGTTTTTAATGAGTCGACGTGTACCTTTCATGGTCAAAGCAGTCATCAGGTTGTCACCGACGTTGGTTCCAGTGAGTTTTTTAAACATTTCTTTTTACGTTCAGTTCAAAATGTTCAAACCCAGGCCAGTAAATCCTTTAAAAGTGAATCAAAATTATTTTTACAGACCAGTGTCTCTGTGAGTTCCACCGAAAAGGTGAGGCAATTAAAAAAAGAACTCCGTGAACTCATTTTCAAATTTGCCGAGGACAATGAAGATCCTAGTGGTGAAGTTGTTATAGACTTAACGGTGGCCATGTTTGATCCCAGTGAGAGTCTTTGACGCAGATTCACGCGCTCGGCCATTCCTTCCAAGACAACTTGTCATTCAGCGAGCGGGAACGAGCCCTCGAAGCGTCTCTAAATTCTTTTGAAGGGCAATTCGGTCTCCGTTGGTGACACGGTGGATTTTCAAGGATGTTTGCAGGTCGGCCAGAAAATACTGCGAAAAAGCGATTTTATGGGCTAAATCCAAAAATGGCATCAAGTTCAAGGGATCTGGATAAAGATCCTTGATGGGGGCCTCAGATTTTTGGTTGAATTTCATTTTATGAAAATCACTATTGATCGCTAGAGCCCCGCAAAAATCCAAACTGTAATCAACTAACACCATGGCTGCATGGAGGCGACTGATTTCCTCGAGGGATAAGATCGTGATATTTCGAGTTTGAACATTGAGCCCTAGGAACAATGTTTGAATTTTTTGGTTCTGATGAAGTAGAACTCCGCATATCTGTGCATCTGTGTCAGTTGATATCTGAATATTCCGAAGGCTCTCATAAAAATGATGGATATCTTCTCTCACCGACAAACTATCATCAAACAGAAACGACCACTGTTGCTTAAATTGAGGTCCCATTTTCAAAATTTCTGATTGCAGTGCCTCCGCATCAGTCTCATTGGCCCCATAAAGATGGGCGACTTCGTGCAGGTATAGGGCGAGTAGCTCAATTTCATAATTCGATTGGTTCAGACGCTTTTCTAAGTGTGAAAGGCTCATACATATTTTAAAAGGGGATGGTGCCTCGATGCTGGCGTCTTTAGCGGCACCATTTCGATCGAGGCAAGGGGCCTTTTCAAGAAATTGAATAGGTGTTGGTTCGACAATGCCTTTGGAATCGGATTTAGAGAAAAGTTTTTCGTAAAGATGGGCTTGAATCTGTAATTGTTCGTATTCCTTAAAGCTGGTCTGACTCAGTTCAGGTACCGCCTTCAAAATTCTTTGCGCACTCAATCCAGTGTATTGAAGCATCGTTAAGAGGGATGGCCAATG
>JBILOD010000412.1:0-4058 GCA_044374645.1 Pseudobdellovibrionaceae bacterium
CGGTTAAATTCCCATTGGCGGCGGCGGCAGTATTACATTTTGTATCAGCACCAATCATTCCACCCAGCTCACCGGCATAATAGGTTGCCGAAGTGATGAAAATTCGCTTTTTCACACCGCTACTTGAATCACCCGTCCACACCCGCCAAGGGGTGTAAGCCCCCGTTCCAACCTTCACTTCCACCTTGTGGCTCTGATTGAGGGACGCAGGTGCTGTCATCACAAGAGTCAAGGTGTCGCCATTAGTGATTGAGCCCGTAGTGACTTCGGCCCCTCCATTGATTTTAAAAGCAGGGCTTCCTTGCGAACCAGACAAAGTCACTGCCGCCGGCCCCGTGATCCCCGTGATGGTGACAGCTGCAGACTCGATGCGTGCGTTCGAAGTTTGAAAAATTTTGTAGGGCATCATAAAAGAATTGGGAAGTGTATCCTCACCTGCCGGCTGATCTTCGATACAATAAAGGGAATTGTTGACTCCATTGCATGTGGTGGAACCCCAAGTATTCACAAATATCCACGGGGCACTGGTTGATCCCGAATGACCACTCCCATAAGAATCCCACATTATTGCGCTTGTCCAATCAATACAGGTTGAAGCTGTGTCCGTTGTCAAGTAGCGCGATCCATCGGCTTTTGTGTTTGTATAAATATGATTGGTAATGAGGGTGGCCCCCGTTGCCGTGTTCGATACTGAATTTTGGATGGACCCATCCCACAAATCACTCCAATTATTTGCAATAACGGTGGAGCCATCTATGCGCTTTAAAGTGCCCCAATTAAAATTCACTCGATCACGGGCATTGTATTGCGAATCCGAAAGCAGCGCCTTCCAAGAACCCGCAGTGAACCCCGCATGGGTGGCCTCTTGATTACAAATCCCGTCTGCGCCAGTCAAACCACCTAAAGCTCCATTGTAACTTCCGTTAGTCACAAAAATGCGAGCCACACGACTGGAGTCAGCGTAGCCCAATTGCCAAGTCGTTACCAATGAACCAAGCACCAGGCTTGCGGTGTTCATTTGCCCCAACACAGAAGGCGCATCCATCACCACCTCGATGGTTTGCCCCCAACTGGCGGTGCCACTGGTGACTTCACTGCCGCCATTGATTTTAAGACGAGGGGTCCCGCTCGCTCCTGTGACCGAAACTGCAATGGGTTGAGTGATTCCGGAAATAGTCACACTGTTGGAGGTTGTGCGTGCCCCCGCAACATAACTCACTTCTTTTAAAAAGTCGACAGTGTTGGGGGTGGTGTCCACGACCCCATTGGGGTTGGAGATGCAATAAAAACTAGAAAAAGTATCACACGATAGGTTCCCTCCATAAACCCAAGTCGCGGACTGACTTGAAGAGAGCCCAGTGATTCCATCGTCAAAGCCACTTAAGCTTGACCAATTGCGACAAGACTCTTGACTAGCATCTATCATTGTCGCCCTTAACCCCGATGAGTTTAGGGCGCCTGTCCATACCGAATGATTCACAGCAGCTGTGAGATTTTCGTCAACGTTGATAGGATTTTGCAAAGTTCCATCCCACAAATCATCCCAACTGTTGGCAACCACTTGACCGTCTAATCTTTTGAGCGTGCCCCAGTTCCAGGGCACTTGCCCTCGTAGATTGGCGAACCCACCCACACCTTCATTGACCATGGCAGACCAAGTTCCACCCAAGCCTTTGCTGTCGGCGATCGATTGGCAAATGGCGTGAGTACCAGCAATATTGGCATTTTGCCCTCCTTGGTATTGTGTGCTCGTGACAAAAACCAAAGCTTCGTTATTAATATTGGCGTAATTGATTTTCCAATCAAAGGTCAATGAACCAAGCGTGAGCGTGGCCGAATTTGTTTGTCCAGCTACTGATGGCGGGGCCATGGTGATTTCGATGGAATCTCCGTTGTAGGCGGTCCCTGAGGTGACTTCGCTCCCACCATTGATTTTAATTTTTGCAGCGCCACTGACTGAGCTGACCGAAACCGGAATCGTTTGATTGATTCCAGAAACAACGACACTGTTCGAAGTGAGGCGACCGGTGCTGCTGGTGACAACCTGATCCACAAAAGAAACAGAAGTGGGCGTAGTATCTAATGCCGAACTGGGGTTTGAAATACAGTAAACATGGGCCAAGGTCATTCCACAGCTGCCATTGATAGCTGTAGAAGAATATATCCAACCTGTGGAGGCTTGCGAACTAGCCCCTCGCACTAAATTGGTCGTTCCCGAATTGGTATAACCATCGCATTGATTAGGTTCTGAAACTCCTGTGGAGGTATCGCTCGTACCGGTCCAAACATTCACATTTGTTGAGACGAGTTGTTCACTGATATTGATGGGCGCTAAAAGCACGCCATCCCAAAGATCATTCCACCCATTCGCAATGATGGCCCCATCGAGTCTTCGCAATTGGCCCCAATCCCAAGGAGTATGGGCTTTGAGGTTTTCAGAGCCGGTGGTAAAAATGGCGGACCAAGTCCCACCGTATCCCGCAGTGGTCGCAAGGCTTTGGCACCTATTGTCGGCGCCACTCACTCCCCCTAAATTGCTGGGGCTCACATAATTACTGCTCACAAAGACATAAGCCACTCGCGATGGATCCACGAAGCGCAAAGCCCAAGTTTCTGTGCGTCCACCGAGCACCACAGAAATCGTAGTGGCGGTGGCACTCACAGCAGGGGGATCTGCATACACGCGAAGGGTGTCCCCGTTCTTAACACCACTCAGTGCGCTTTGTTCAGCGCCTCCGTTTAATTGCAATTTAGGATTTCCAGAACCCGATACCGCCACAGCAATGGTTTGTGAAACGCCCAAGCCCGCAATGGTCACGGTGTTTGAAAAAGTACGACCCGCTGAACCACCAACGCTGGCCGAAGTCGGATCAAAAACCACATCGTCGGGAGTTATGATTCCGACTCCTGTGGGTAAAACAAAATTAAGAGGAGTACTGTCGACACTCACTGTCCCTGCCGTGGTAAAACGAATCACCACGCCAGTGTCGGCGGAAGAGTAAGCTAAATCCGAATAGGACACCACTCCATTTATCATTGATGTCGTAGATTGTCCGGAGAGGACGCCCACGCCTGTCTGCACGGAGGCCACTATCGATTGATTGCTCAACACTCGATTATTGTAAATATCTTGCAATTCTAAAACGGGTTGTGTGTTCCATGGCAATTGGGCATAAGTTGCGGCCGGCATTGTTGTAAAGGCTAAATGATGGGGAGGTCCGGCGAAGGCAGTGGCCGTAATGGTGGTGGTTAAAGCTGGACTACTTCCAACGACTTCTGCCACAAAGTTGTTGTTGTTTGTTCCGGCCAATGTCCCCATCGTTACACTTAAACTTATTTCTCCATTTTGATCACTCAACTGAGGGTTTGCACTTACAATGGCGCCTCCCCCACCTGAAACAGATGTGAGCACACTGGCTCCCACCACAGGACGGCCGAAGGCATCCTTAACAGATAGAATAATTGGAGCTGTTAAATTCATATTCACAGTGCCAACCTGCCCATTTCCTGACTTAATCGTGAGATTGGTGGCAATGCTAGGCGCATTTACGATAATTGGATGTGTGGTATCGCTGTAAGTTAAGACCTTAGAGCTTCGGGTTAATAAAATGGCCTCGATATAGTAGGTGCCTGGTGCCGAGGGGGTAAAATCACAACTGGAAGTTTGGGTGGTTCCACAACTGAGCGTTTGCGAGGTGCTGCCCGATATTGTTTTCAAAGTCCAATTGACAGCGGCGCTGTCAATTTTTTCACTAGAGACCGAAGTAAAAAGTGAGGCCTTGAGCGCGAGGGTTTCGCCAATATTGAGGGTGGTCGAAGTGCCGGTTAATTTGGTGTCGAGAGCATCCGTAATAAAAACTCGAGATAAAGTGTTATCACCACCGATTGTGCCAGATCCAGAACTGTTTCCATTGTCTGTGCTAGCGTTTGAATGACTGCTTCTACGACCGACAACGGTATTTGTCGGCTGGCAGCCTGAAAGCAGGATCCAACTAAATAAAAATAAAAAAATAAAGGCACGAAACACCATACATTTCTTGTCGGTCTATGCAAGGCTG
>JBILOD010000414.1:0-4050 GCA_044374645.1 Pseudobdellovibrionaceae bacterium
CAACAATCGACCCATGAAACTACTTGACTGGAAGACCCCTTATGAGGTCATGATGGGAAAATAGTTGCGTTAGAGAATTGTAGTCAGGCAATCAATGAAAACCATTCAGGTAAGTTAGGCGCTGGCAGCGCTTGAGAAAATAACAGACTTGAATTCTATCGAACCAGGCCCCTTTTTTTTGGCGGCGAAGAGCGCCATTTGGGCGGCTTCTACTAGGTCTTTACATTGGCCCGTATTGTCGGGAGGTGTGGAAGAGGAGGCTCCGATAAATGTTTGCGCATGGGAGAATGACTTCAGGTTCTTCTGAATGAGTTCAGAAAGCTTTTTAGCAACTTCCTCTTTACTATCTGCAACCAAGACCACAAAGGTGTTGTTGTCCCAGATCCCAACATGGTCGGCGGCTCTGCGGCAAGTGGTGGCGAGAGTGTGAGCAACGGCTTTTTGCTGTTCTGACGTAATCCCTTCAGTGCGAATCATAAGGAGCGAGAGTGGCAATTGAGAGCGTTTATGACGATGCCACTCCTGTTCTATCAAGTTCACCATGTGAATACGAGAAAAGAGGTTGGTGTGTGGGTCAAAAGGTAGTCGATCGCTCATTTGTTCGAGGTATCGAGACATCTTACCTATTAGTTCACCCTGCTCCTTAATTGTGTTGAGCAGTACTGCGCGTTCTTTTTTACATTTGAGGGCGAGTCGAGTTCGCGCTTGTAACTCAATTTTATTGACGGGCTTGCGGATAAAATCGGTGCCGCCAGCGTAAAAGGAATTGAGCAGATCATCTCGTTCTGGACTCGCGGAAACAAAAAATATCGGGACGTTCTCGTATTGATTTTGTTCGCGGATACGAATGCAAGTTTCAATTCCGTTCATCGTTGGCATCAAAATGTCTAAAAATACAATATCAAATGGCGATGGGCTTGAAAGAATTGCAAGTAGGGCCTCTTCGCCGGAATGGGTGGTGGTGATCTCTGCATTGAATTCGCTTAGAATTAAATTAGAGAGCACTTCGCATGAGTGAGGATCGTCATCAATCAACAAAAATCTCATGAGACAAGGCTATCATTGGTTAAAAACAAAGAACTAATAAACTTATCTTCAAACGATAAACCCCTACCTAGGTAGGGGTTATACCATTCAACAGGTAAACTAAATAGATTTAAAAACTTCAAGGTGCTGAAAAAATTTGCGAGCGTGCGCTACAATTTGTGCATCTGTTGGGTGGTCCATGTTTTCAACGCCTTTGATTTTTTTCATCAACGATGTGTGAACATGGTGGTGTTCAAGGTGATGCATGAATTGAGTTTTGCCTACACCTGGGCCAACAATAAGAATCTCAAAAGCGGGTGCAAGAGCTTCGGCAACGCGATGATAGAAATGATCAGCGCCATGATCTTCTTTTTTAATGTGCATTTCAGTTTTATCAACTTTATCAGCTGAGAAGTTAAAAATTTTAGCATCGTGACTATCTAACCAGCAAACTACGTAACCCATGATGGTTCCTTTCATTGTTGGGTGTTTTAGAACCCTCTTTTGACAATTCCGTAAAGCCTCAGACAAGCGGTGCTCGCCTCCGGGACTATGTCCCCTTGGCTGCGCTCCGAACTCGTTTTCCGGATTTGTTAAAAGAGGGTTCTAAAACACCCACTTTAACTGTAAACAATATTAATGTTTCTTAACATTGATGAAACCCTAGCTGAATAGAATAGGTGGGTCAAACCAATGCTGTTGAGCGAGGTAGAATAGGAATGTCTGAAATGAAGGCACTCAAAGCAACGAGAAGGAGAAATCTTAACAAGCTGATTAGAGTTTGCTCATAACCCGATTAAAGTCGTCCGGCAGTGGCGCATTAAGTGTGAGTGATTCCTGGCTCATAGGGTGAGTGAGTTTAAGCTCAGCAGCATGTAGCATGAGTCGCCGAAAGTGCCGATCGGCGCGGAAGTAAAGGCTGTCTCCAAGGATGGGATATTTTAACTCGGCAAGGTGGGTTCGAATTTGATGCATGCGTCCAGTGAGTGGAGTGGCACGCACCAAAGCATGGTGAGGGAAACGTTTTAAAGTGGAAAATTGGGTATGAGCAAAATCGCCGCCCGAATTTGTGGCCACCATTTTGGTTTTGCCTGTTTTCAACTTGAGGGGTTTCAAGTGGTTTTGACATTCGAAGGCATCGTCGGCAGGAACGCCGTCAACTAAACAAAGATAGTTTTTTTCGAGGCCTCGGCCTTGAAAAAGTTCACTCACTCCTTTGTTAGCATCACGGTTTTTTGTGAGGAGGACGACGCCACTGGTGGGCACATCCAGTCGATGATGGAGACCAATATAGGGCCATTTCTTGGAAGCCAACAAAAGCGAATAGAGGCTTGGGCGCTTCGGGTCCGGAGTGGGTTGAGTGGGCAATCCCGCCGGTTTGTTGACAACTAGGAGCCACTTATCTTCAAAAATAACTTCGATAGGAGTATCGGTTTGTAACATAGTTGAGGGAGTCTACTTTAGCCCCCTCTATTTGTCGAGTTTGATATTGAAACACAGGTCAGAGCCATTTACTCTAAGTTTAGATTCAGTGGAGAAATGGGGGCGGGAATGAGAAAGTCTTTTTACTCTTTCATGTTGAGTTTGCTGGTGGGAACTGTGGCTTCTGCGAAGTCGGTCTATGTTGGCACCATTAAAGGGGTTTCAGTCTCCGAAGGTGATTTGGCAGCAGTGGAGGAACTCATTCGCACCGCTGTGGCTGAATCTCTTAAACACCGAGTTGCCAATGCCGCCGCAGACGCCGATTACGCCATCTCGGGGCGACTGGTGAAGCTTGGTGAGGCCTACACTCTTACTTTGATAAAAACAAAGAACAATGATGAGGTTTTTCGCTCCAGCTTAAAATCCTCAATGATGTCGGATATGGATGTTGTCGTTGGGCGCCTGGTGCGCGCCATAGAGGATGAAACAAAGGCCGATGAAAATGCGTCCGTCAAAGACGTGACTTTCGATGAAGAGAGAAATCAGCGCCGTCGCCGAGATGTCCTTTCTCAATGGGTCTTTGCGGTGGGGCCGGCAACTACTTCGAATCTTAATATTGAAGGGTCATCCATTCTTTGGAACTTCGGCTATAACTATGAGATCGACTACGATTGGGATATGCATTTGGATCTTGATTGGTTGACCACTCAGCGAGCCTCAGAGAATGATGCTTATTTTACGGGGCTGAATTTTGGACTCAATCACTATTTCACTAGTGATAATCACGGCCCCTTTGTCGAAGGCCATTTAGGGTATGGCATGGCGATCGCTTCTACGGGATGTTCCTCGCAGGCTTTAATTTGTAGTTCCAAAGATCGAGCTTCGGGATGGTTAGCGGGCCTCGGGCTAGGTTATCGTTTTTTTAGAACCGCAAAGACTAATTTTGCGGTGATGGCTCGCGGGTCGGTGTTGGGTGATGAAACCGACATTTCTGGTGAACGGCCTGCGATGGGATCGTTAATGTTGGTCGGTTTTTTTCATTATGATTAACGGGATAGAAAGTCGGTCGCCCGGCACCTTTTGGCATGGTGATGGTCCCGTTCTCCCTTGGTGACATTACCTAGTTCCTAAGAAATTCTTCAGAGCGAAATCGGCAAATCAATCAGCGGTAAAAAAATTGCTTTTTCTTTTTGATCCTTGACCATGGCCCATGAGGCACCAATCGCTAAAACATCCCACCAGGTATGAATGAAAATACTTTCTTGAATGGACCAATCATTCCATAAACTGACTTGTCCCAAGTACCATCCCAACAAAAACTGTGGCCACGGTCTCGGGTTGGGCTCTGAAACATGAGCTAACGAAAACGAAGTGGCGGTCAAGAGATTGCTCGCCCAGGGGGCCCAACCGATGTTCGTGAGATAAGGCATCATCCATCCACGAAAGAGGGCTTCCTCACCCACTCCTGCTTGATAGGAATAGCCGGCTGTAAAACCAGCATCGGCACTCGTGAATTGGGTGCGACCTTGAAATTGTTGAAAATCAATGGCGAGCAATAACAATTCCACACCAAGTACGGCATAAGTGGACGTTCGCGTTAAA
>JBILOD010000415.1:0-4049 GCA_044374645.1 Pseudobdellovibrionaceae bacterium
TTGTTCCTTATTGGGTGGCAGAAATATTTGGCATTGGCAGTGGGCCTCTATTTCTTTTTAACAAAGGATACGACCTTTTTTAAATCTAAGGATTTGCTGTGCTTTTTGATTTTCATGTTAACGTTTTTCGGTCACATGTTTGTATGGATGCCAATGCATCCTGATGACCGACAACATGATCAGGTTAAACGGATTAGACCTGAAATTATTGACTACTGTTTAAAAACCGAAGCAGAGAAAAAAATGGCTGTCGCTCCAATATCAGATTGTCGCCACTCACTCAAACAATATGCCAAGTTTTATGATGAGTGCAGTAAACCAGATATGATTCAAAGATCACCTGGCCTTCGAAATACCTGTGTTTGGTTTCATGTTACGGCTCCAACGAACTCAATGTTCGCAAAGTTGGAAAATAGTTTCGAACTAATCACTACCGCTATCAGAGAGGAAAGGGTAAGAGCCAGACGAACTGATTACCAAGATACTTTGGCCTGTCTGTATTGGTTACGTGGAGATGGTTTGAAGGCGATTGAGATTGCCAAAACGAAAAACCTAGAACGTGACTTCAATAGCATGAAAAAAGAAGATCGCTGTCGATGAAAGAGAGTTTTGTCAATTGTTTTCAAATGTACTTCAAACCCTCTTTTACGATCAAGATTCGTTCCACCTTCACCAGCCTGCCGACCACTTTGAACATTCCCCAGAATGTTTTACTCTTCCAGTACCGAGGGAAAAAAGTTCCCATTGTGTTTTAAAGGGCTGAGAAAATTCGAACTGAAAGTTGGGATTAAGCTTCAGATCAGCAAGGTGGCGTGGAGTTGATAGATCGTAACCATTACCATAGTTCTCTCGATCAGAGTTGTACCCCCGGAAGTGACCATCATACTGACCTCCTTTTCGCGAGGTTTTTAGATGTTCAATTCTAATAGTACTCTGCAAAATTCACACGTTGCGTTGCCTGCCGACAGAAGCTAAGGTGAGCGCGGAGAATTTCTATGAGTTTGAACTGGGAAGATGCTCGCGAGCTTGTGCTGGCGGAGCATAAAAAACGCGGCGCCATTTCGCCCACAAAAAGGGTTCATTACTATTCAAAGAATCTGCCTAAATACAATTCCACAATGAAGACCCAGGATACCTTAATCACTATGGCATGGGTTCTGGAGTCATTGAATTTCATTCGATCGAACAAAGAACCGACAGGGGAATCCTTCTTGCTTCGTAAGTGTCGTGATAACCTAGTCGATTTGTTACACTCTGAGTCTGTTTCGAAAAATCCGGATTTCCGAGAGCAGGTATTTTCTATTCTCAGTGGAATTTATTTAGATCGAGGCGAGTTTTGGAGAGCCGAGTGGCAGCAAGCCCGATTGGCCAAAATCAAATTGACTACCTACGTATCTCCTTCAAGTGATAAATCTTTCTTCCAGTTCAATAGCGTCGTCGAAGACTATTTAAAAAAGGGAGAACCTTATTTAGCTTGGCAATTCATGAAATTGAACTCTACCAAGGCATCGCATTCAGAGTCTCAACGTCAGGACGGCGAATTGTTTCTGTTTTCGCTGTTTGCTCCGCACGAGGAAGTAAAGCGGCTCCTCCGCCAAAAGGTGACTCTACGTCAGCAGGAAGTCTCCTATTGTTTACTCTCTCTACTTTCTCAAGGTAGTTCTGACTGGGTCAATGATTCGAGCTTAATACGACTCATACCCAAAAGTAAGTATCAGCTGAATCAGATCTTAATGACGTTGATTGAAATATTTCGAAGAGGCGTGGCTCCAGTGACTGCCATCGAACGGTTGGTAACAGAGTTAGAAGAAATCTTTTGCCTATCAAAGACTTTGGATTCAGACGCTCGGCTTCTTATTTTTGGATCGGTCCTTAGAATTTTGAAAATGAATAGGATGGTGGAACTTCATCATTTAGTCGAACAACGGTTCGTCGAGGTCAGTTTGCAGCTTAGCAAAGGTATCTCAACTGACCTCTTTCGCTTTTTTGAAACAAAAACCCATTCCAAGTTCAAAATTGGTTCTGACAGCGAAGCCAACTCTAACAGCGAAGCCGACTCTCAGAGAAAGGTTCAAACTGACAGTGAGAGTAACTCTGATAGAGAGATTCTAACGGAGAGCGGGCTCCAAACCGAGAGTAAGACATTAACTCAAAGCCAGATTCAAAGCGAGGGTCCAACCGAATTGTCTTTGGACCGGATACCACACAAGTTGCGTGATCGAGGTCCAATGGGCCTGTCGCTGACCTATGATTTAGCGAAAATTCTTGGGCCTCGTCGGTTAACCTATTTTTTGACAGGTCAAAGGAACAAAGTTCATCTTAAAGCCATCGAGTTAGCTAAGATCCTCAAACTGATTAATGCTAAAATGTCTGAACTCAAGGGGCCTATTATGAAAATAGGGCAAACTCTGAGTTATACGCAGACCAGTCTCCCTGCGGATGTTGCTGCGGCTTTTGCGCAACTTCCAGATCAATCTCAGCCACTTGATTTCGCAAAAATCCTGGAACAGGTGAATCGAACGGCTCCAAAACCGTTGTTAGAACAAATAGAGTTTATTGATCCAAGCCCTCTTGGGGTAGGTAGCATCGGTCAGGTTCACCAATGTCATCTGAAATCTGGAGAGATTGTTGCGATAAAAGTTAAGTATCCTGACATCGAAAAAACGGTTCACTCCGACTTTCAATTGCTGAAATTAGTCGCCAAAACCATTAAACTCATTCATCCCAGAATTCCTCTCGAGCCCTATATTCGCGAATTGGAATCGAGTATCTCACGTGAGTGTGATTACACTCAAGAATTGGCATCGATTGAGAGATTCTATCAGCGATTTAAGGATGATCCGCACATTGTAATACCAAAACCGTATAGGGACTATTCTTCCGATGGAATTTTGGTCACGAGCTTTGAGACCGGGCTCAAATTTCAATCTATTGCTGACAGGGGTGTTCAGGAAAAGTCACTTTGGGCAAAGTCTTTGGTGCGGTTTGTTGTTAGTTCTTGTCGAGACGGGGATTTCAATACGGATCCGCATCCAGGAAACTTTTTGTTTCGCGAGAGTCAACTGGTGTGCCTTGATTTTGGGTCAGTTAACCAATGGCGGGCCGAAACGATGAAAGCTTGGAATCTCTTGATCCTCGCCTGTAATGAACATAATGCGAATTACTTGTCCGAAGCTTTAACCGTTGTCAATGGTCACACCAAGTATTCTTCAGGTAAAATAGAGAGCTTCCTTCAAATTCTCACTATGCATGAGCAAGATGGATTTTGGACCCATAGAAATTCGCAAAAGATTGCGGCTGATACGTTGGCGCGGCAACTTAAAAAAGTGATTCAGTACCAGGCCTATTTTCGGATGCCGGCGGAAATTATTTTTGGAATGCGAGTTTATTTTGGACACCTATCTATCGTTTCTTCACTCGGTGTCGAACAGAACTGGAATGACCTCGTTACTGAGATCATGTTGCCTTGGAAGTTAAAGCACCTAAATGGTCCGTTCCCAGAGAAGAGTAGAGAACATTCAATTTAAAAGCGCTAAAGGCCCATCTCCATTATTCGCTCGAGGGGCCTTTTTGATTCTAACGTCTTTAGGACGTTCAGAATGGCGTCGTCAGACGTCTCTTGACCCATCACTTTTCTAAAAATATTGATCGCAGAAGCTGGGTCTCCGGATTTCCATGCGGCTTCGGCAAGATACAATTGGCCTATGTAAGAGTTTGGATAGGCTTCGATGTATTCCTCAGCCATGTCAGCAAGGCCATTGATGTCTTCAAGAGCTGATAACCTTAAAAAAGGGATATGAATCAGATCCGAGTCGATATCGGCAATTTCAGCACTGTTTGAATCTTGATCTCGGAGAGCGAGAGCTTCAATCAAAATACTTTCATTTTGATTCGTTCCTCTAAACGACAAAAGCTCGTCATACAAACTTTGGTACGTGTCAAGATCATGTGGTGCGCCGAATTTTAGTTCTTCAACTAAGAGACTTAAAAGCTTGGCCTTATAGGCGGGATAGAAATCAGGATCTTTGGCAATGATGGCATCGGCGATT
>JBILOD010000416.1:0-4040 GCA_044374645.1 Pseudobdellovibrionaceae bacterium
TGGGCTGCCGAAGTCGCGGTTGTGGTGGCTTTTGGTCAATTACTTAGTGAGAAATTTTTAAAGTTGTTTCCTTTGGGGGCTGTGAATGTGCATGGCAGCCTTTTACCACGTTGGCGTGGGGCCGCACCCATTCAGCGCTCCATTGAGTTTGGTGATCAAGAAACGGGTGTGGCCTTACAAAAAGTGGTGAAAAAACTCGATGCAGGTGATGTTCTGGGGTTTCGTAAAATGCCGATCACCGATGAGACCGATTCGCAGATGCTCTATGAGCAGATGGCGGTGGCTGGGGCTGATCTTCTTCATGTGGAATTAATGGATTATGTTCGTGGCAATTTGGCTGGTGAACCACAAGATGAAACTCAAGTGACTTACGCCAAAAAGATTGAAAAATCAGAAGGTGAAATCGATTGGACCAAGTCCGCTCGCGCGATATCGCAAAAAGTGAGAGCCTTTGTGACGGGACCTGGAACCTGGAGTTACCTCGAAGGTAAGAAAGTTAAAATTCATAAAGTAAAGATTCTTGAGGCCCATAGCAGTGCGCAGCCAGGAAGTTTAGTTAAGGTTGAGTCCGGAGAGCTCATTGTGCAAACGGGACAAGGACAGCTTTCACTGTTGGAATTGCAGCCAGAGTCACGAAATCGACTTAAAACGAGTGATTTTTTAAAGGGCTACCAGCTTAAAACCGGAGATGCCTTTACTGGAGAGAAAAAATGAGTGTGAGATCAGTTCAAGGCGAATCTACATCAATAAGAAAAAAAATCATTTCACCGAGTATACTTTCAGCGGATTTTTCAAAGTTAGGAGCTGAGGTTGAAGCGGTGATGGCCGCCGGGGCGGAATGGATTCATGTGGATGTCATGGATGGCCATTTTGTTGATAACATCACGATTGGGGCCCCCGTCGTTAAGTCGTTGCGCCAAAATCGCAAGGCATTTTTAGATGTGCATCTGATGATAGAACAACCTGAAAAGTACCTCGAGGATTTCATACAGGCAGGCAGCGACCTCATCACGATTCACGTGGAATCCACTCAGAAAGTCGAAGAATGCTTGAGACGAATTCGCGCGGCGGGACGCAAGGCCGGAGTGACTCTCCGCCCACGAACGGCCGTGGAGGCTCTAGAACCTTATTGGGATCTTATCGATCTGGTACTGGTTATGACAGTTGAACCCGGTTTTGGTGGGCAGTCGTTTATGGAAGATCAGATTCCAAAAATTAAGTGGCTACGACAAAAAATCGATCAACATCACCCGAACATTCTCATTGAGGTCGATGGTGGTGTGAATGAAAAGACCCTCGGTTTTTGTAACGATGTGGATGTCTTAGTTGCTGGAAGCTATATTTTTAAAAATGACTATCAAACCTCGATTTCATTTTTGAAATCCAAGTAAGGACTCAAAATGCCACATCTGCGATTGCGAGCGGTATCATCGGACATTGTGAGGGAGTTAAGTCAGATCCTTCCTAAGGAGTTGGCTTCAGTCATGAACACCTCTGTGGACAACTTTACTTTTGAACGCGTGGAAACTGTTTATTACTCTGAAGGTCGGGTAGTGGATTCATTTCCTTTTGTGGAAGTGCTTTGGTTTGCTCGCAGTCAGGCTATTCAAGATCAATGCGCTCAGATCATTACCGAACGAGTAAAGGCCCTTGTGCCCTCATTGGATGTGGTGGTGGTTTTTATGGTTTTACCGAAGGAAAGTTACTACGAAAATGGCCTGCATTTTTGAACCGCCGTTAAACACCCTGTCAATTAATGGCCTCTCAATGATGTCGACGGTTGCGATTGCTCTTTTTCTATCGAGGGGTTAGATTCCAGGCTCAGTGCTTTTATTTAAATTGAGCAGGGGATTAAGTCGTGGTTGTAATTGATGGAAACAGCTTAAAATTAAGTGACGTCATTAAAGTAGCCGTTGGTCATGAAAAAGTTCAATTATCGGAGTCGGGTCGTCAGGCCATGTTGGCTTCGCGAAATTATATCGAAAGTTGTATCACTCGTGGCGAAACAATGTATGGAGTTAATACGGGCTTCGGCGCTTTCAGTCAGGTGCGAATTAATGATAACCAGATTGAAGAACTGCAACGAAATCTGATCCGTTCCCATTGCGCGGGTGTAGGAAAACCATTCGCCGCACCCGTGGTGCGAGCTTTGATGTTATTGCGAGCAAACACATTAGCGCGCGGGCAGAGTGGGGTGCGTCCGCTCTTGGTGGAAAAGTTGATTGAGCTTCTTGGAAAAAACGTCATCCCTTGGATTCCTGAACAGGGGTCCGTGGGAGCCAGTGGCGATCTGGCTCCTTTATCGCATTTGGCCTTATCCTTGATGGGGGAAGGTTATGTGATGGCAGCGGATGGCTCTAAAAAATCGACGGCCGCGGTCTTTAAAGAGTTAACCATTGAACCTTTGACCCTGAAAGCTAAAGAGGGGTTGTCACTGATCAACGGCTGCCAGGTGATGACGGCATTAGGACTACTCACTCTGCATGACGCCCAACAAACTCTAAAGTTATTTGATTTATCGGCAGCGATGACTCTTGAGGCCACTCGAGGTTCGCGCAAACCGTTTGATCCTCTTATTGCGCCCACGCGCCCACACCCAGGAGAGGCGAAGACGGCAAAGAACGTATTGCGCATTCTTGGTGAAACATCTCCTATCGCGGAAACTCATATTAATTGTAAACGGGTACAAGATGCCTATAGTCTTCGTTGTGTGCCAGCGGTGCATGGTGCCGTCAAAGATGTGGTCGAGAGGTCACTGCAAGTTCTTGAGCGCGAAGCTAATTCCAGCACTGATAATCCGTTGGTTTTTGCAGAAGAAGGAAAAGTTTTGAGCTGTGGAAACTTCCATGGTGAGCCGGTGGCTCTTGAACTGGATTTTGCCGCCATCGCCATGGCCAATTTGGGGAATATCAGCGAGCGTCGTTTGGCGAAGTTGATTGATCCTACATTTAGTGAACTTCCCGCCTTTTTGGCCACGGAAGGTGGATTACAAAGTGGATTGATGATTGTGCATGTGGCTGCGGCCAGTTTGGTCAGCGAAAATAAAGGGCTATGTCACCCAGCTTCAGTTGATAGCATTCCTACCTCCAGTGATAAAGAGGATCATGTGTCCATGGGTACGATTGCTGCGAGAAAGTTCGCTCGAGTGCTTGATAACGTAAAGAACATTTTGGCCATGGAGTTACTTGGCGCTAGTCAAGGCTTGGGCTTTTTAGAGCCACTGCAGCCTGTGGCGGGTGTGCAGGCCGCCTATTCCAAAATTCGTGAATCGGTCGCCTTTGCTAAGAACGACCGCGTCTTTAGTGATGATGTTGAAAAAATCCGAGTAATGATCGACGATGGATCATTGCTCTCGGTGGTAGAGAAAAAAATCGGAACCTTAACTATTTGAGTGTGAGGAAATCATGAGCCAGAGGATTGTTAGAGCGCCTAGAGGCAGTACTTTAAATTGTCGTGGTTGGTTGCAAGAGGCCGCCTTCCGTATGATTCAAAATAATCTCGATCCTGAAGTCGCAGAGCGCCCCGAAGATCTGATTGTTTATGGTGGGATTGGTAAAGCGGCTCGCAATTGGGAGTGCTTTGATAAGATTCTTTCGGCGTTAAAAACGCTTGGAAACGAAGAGACTCTCCTCGTTCAGTCCGGCAAACCCATTGGAATTGTGCGCACTCATGCCGATGCACCTCGGGTTCTCATTGCTAACTCAAACCTTGTTCCTAAGTGGGCGACGTGGGAACACTTTCATGACCTAGATAAAAAAGGTTTAATGATGTTCGGTCAGATGACCGCCGGCTCTTGGATTTACATAGGTACTCAGGGTATTATCCAGGGCACCTACGAAACCTTTGCTGAAGCGGGTCGCCAGCATTTCGGCGGTACCCTCAAGGGTAAAGTGATATTGACGGCGGGTCTTGGTGGCATGGGTGGTGCTCAGCCTCTAGCGGGTGTGTTTGCAGGTGCGGTGGTATTAGCCGTTGACGTTGATCCCACGCGAATCGAAAAACGTTTGCAAACAAAATATGTTGATGAAGTCAGTTCGGAT
>JBILOD010000417.1:0-4039 GCA_044374645.1 Pseudobdellovibrionaceae bacterium
CACAGGTGGCGGAACCACTGATCCAGGCACAGGTGGTGGAACCACTGATCCAGGCACAGGTGGTGGAACCACTGATCCAGGCACAGGTGGTGGAACCACTGATCCAGGCACAGGTGGTGGAACCACGACTCCCGGCACTGAAATCCCACTCTGGTGTCAGGCCTATATTGGTATAGATAATAATTGTGATGGCTTCGACGATGTCACTGGAGAGCCTTTACTGTAAGTCGAATCGCAAACAGCTAAGAGACCTTTAAGTTAAAGAATTCCAAATGAAAGTCACAGGCACCTCCACCTCCGGGTGGAGGCTGTGTTTTACGGGGCAAGTGTGAGCTGCATGCTCTAAAATAGACCGATGACTCGGATCAATGTTCGGTAAATTAAAAGTTACAGTGAGTTTTCCAATGCGCCGAGGGTGCGTAAGCATTTCTTTGTCGACAGTGACTTTCGAGCCCGTAAGATCGACTCCTAACTTCTCGGCAGCCATCGCCATGATCGTCATCATACAACTTCCCATGCTTGCGCCTACAAGATCGGTCGGAGAAAACCATCGACCTAATCCATTATTGTCCTTTGGTGCATCAGTCAAAAATTTGGAAGCTGATGGTTCATGGTGAACTTCACAGGATTTCTCACCTCGGTAGAGGATTGTGGATCGAACTGACATTTCATTTTCTCCTAATAGGAATTAAGCAAAAGTTGTTTAGATTCATTCCAAGAACTTTAATTTCCGTCTTTATATCTTTAATGAAAACCCTTTGCCCAGGAATAACGCTACTTGTAGGCAAAGGATTCATTGACCTTGTTGGTTTCAAAAAATAGTCTGAGTCTATGCCTATATTGCAGTTACTAATCTTTGGTGGAATTGGCCTTGTTGCCGGCGTGGGCTCCGGTCTCTTTGGTATTGGGGGAGGGGTTATTATTGTACCTCTTCTCATCTATTTCCAAGGCCTGGAGGCCAAGGTGGCCAGTGCGACATCCTTAATTGCGATGATTCTTCCGGTGGGTATTTTAGGTGTTTGGCAATATTTCAAAGCAGGCATCGTCAACTCCACCCATATAAAAATTGGAATAGCCATCAGTTTGGGAATGTTTTTTGGCGCCTTTTTTGGTTCTAAGATCTCAATTGCCTTGCCAACTAAAATGCTTTCCCGCGGCTTCGCCTTGTTGCTGATCTATGTTTCTTTTCGTTTATGGTTTCAGGACGGCAAGTAGTTAGAAATTAGGAAAGTCGGCTATCTTATTATTAAGACTCAGGTCTTTTGAGTCGCTCCAACCTATTGCTCTATCTATTCCAAATTGGAATGAATAACATGCAACAAATCTGCTTTTATTGTGGATAAAAATCACCTAGAACCACCACACTGTTTCGGTGTGAAGCAGTACGCAGTAAAAAGAATATCAAAGGAGTAATTTATGAAATTATCAAGCGCAACAGTCGCAATGGCATTTTTGTTTTCAGTTAATAGCAACGCGGGTGAATGGATCAAATCGCAAAAAGTAGAGATAAACCCGTCTTCCATCGATCAAGTCTTCCGATTGGTAGACAAAAATGACCCTGGTACATCCCATAAAAAACTTCAGATCGTGACGACCGACCACGGTATGAGCACTGATCTATCACCACGTTATTCAGTTTACTTGGGATATGCGAGTTTGGCAGAGATGGGTAATATTTCAGCTGATTTTAAAATCACGGATCAGGCGATGAAAGTCATTAGTGCCACTCGTCTCTCAGCAGGTGTGTATGAGGTTCGGGTTAAAGAATTTCTTGATGATGAAATTGGAATGCTCGAAATGGTGTACACGATTGATGCAACCTCTCTATTTTCTGATGAGAAAAAACTCAGAGAAAAATGTGGTGGAGATTTCTGTGACGAGGACCTCAAAACCAAAATTTGGGTCACTAGAACCAGCACTGCATCATAACTGATTTCGAATAAACAAATTAGTAAATCATTTAGCAAAGCCCCTCCCGATAACGAGAGGGGCTTTGCGTTTTTTCGCTGTTGATCTTGTTTACAATAGGCCCCAAAAAGGCCACCCCAGGCCTTGAATATCAATTCATTTGAGTTACATTCAAGAATTGCTCGGAATCATATTTGCATATCATTTCAATATGAGACGAATTATCGCTGTGATGGCACTCATTTGTTTTGGGTTTTCCTCGTTGAGTCGTTCGATGGTCGATCGACCCAATGATGATTATGGGAATCAATCAAACGATCTCGATTTAATGGATCAGGTGCAACCTATTTATCAGGGGATTGCTGGTGTATGGGGAGAGGATAATGAGTCTCAGGAAAACATTTCCGAAGAGGAAGCCCCTGAGAGTGAGATTAGTCAATTTGATCAAGACGAAAATCCCTTCATTGATGATGAACCGATCGACATCGAACAGAGTTCCGCAGCATTGGCGAGCTATTATTCAGATAAATTTCAAGGTAAGACAACTTGTAACGGGGAGATCTTTGATCAAGAGAAGTTAACCTTAGCGTCCCATCATTGGCTTGGGAAAACGGTTTGTGTTTCGCGAAATGGAAAACGGATCACCGCTCGCATCAATGATTGTGGCCCCTACGACGACATGAAGAAACAAAAGAAGGGTAAGAAATTAACTCCACATCCCAAACGCAAATATGATCTCTCTAGAGAGTTAATGACCAGACTTGGCGGTATGGGATTTGGCGTAGTGAAAATCACAGTTCAACTGGGGGCCTGTGAGGGCGATTAGCTCACTTGACTTCGGCCTTAAAAACGAAACCGCCAGCATATTTGTAACCCGTTAGCTTTCTAAAATAGTGAATTTGTTTTGAGTTTCGAAATTTTTCTGGAACTAAATCAGAAGGCCTTTGTTCAGTGCCTGTCTTTTGATACACATCTCCGTAATAGAGCGCAAGGTTTGTCCCTCGAATATAGCTTCCTTCTAATATCATGCTAGTGTTTTCAGGGGCTCCTGGTGGATTTTCAATCGCCACATAGAAAATGGTTCGTCCAGCATTATGCTCAGTCCAAAATTGTTTGGCCTTAACATTCTTGGTGGCTGTTTTAAAACTTACTTCTCCCTGACCTTTCATTGGTACCACTAAAATCGTATCACGGCGGACAATCTCACCGGACGGCATCTTATAAAAAAACTGACCGGGAGCTTCGACCGTTGTGGCTGCAGGTGAAGGTGGGGCCATCTCCGACTCAGGTAACGCCATGTATAGAGAGGAAAGACTTGAAAAAATACTGAAAACTAAAAGTGTTTTTATTGAGTTGTTCATAAAACCTCCAGGGAATCAATTGCGATGAGGAATACCCCTAAAGCTCGGTCAGAACAAGACAGTTGCGCTAAATATCATGAATATAAGGAAAACAAAATTATCGGTGAGTCAGGTGGGCTCATTCGTTTAAAAATGCGATGAACTGCGATACTGACTCAATTCAAAACATCCATGGAAATTCGACCATTCAAGTTGAGACACTTCTCAATAAACGACGTATTTGTTCATAAGTCGATGACACCGAGGCGCGTATCGTCATAGATCATCCTTTCAACCGATTATTGGTAGTTTGTTTACCTCGGCGATCCCGTCAACAGACTTTTACTTTTGTGAAAAATCGTTCGAGAGACTTTGCTACGGAAGCATCAATGGGCCGCTGAATGCGACCCGAAGCCAACTGGATGTTGGCGAAGGGGGCGGCGAGTTCTCGGTCCTCCGGGGTAGGACACCCCTGAACTATTAGCTCAGTGGCCTACCAATCTTGGATTGCGCAACATTGGACCAGCCGCTCTTTGATTCATTGAGAACTTTGATGAGATGCTTACGATCTCGATGGGTACACTCTTCTAAAGACTTTAAGATCTCACCTTTCTCAGATTTGTCTGACGCAAAGTACTTGTCCTTCACATTAAAGACATTAGTGCTAACAACATGATGGTTCATTTTGTAAATCTGTTTTGTTCGTGTCATTTTGATCCATACTTGGAATAAAGTCTGTATCCATTTTAGACGGTGTCGGACTTTTGAGTAAACCAGTTCGTAAATCAAAA
>JBILOD010000418.1:0-4031 GCA_044374645.1 Pseudobdellovibrionaceae bacterium
ACTCCCGCCGCGACGTCATTGGAGGGCGCGGCCAGCGGCAATGAAAGTTCCACGCCATCGCTCTCGCTGACAAAAGACCCCTTAGCCCCTATTTCAACGAAGCAAGCAGGAGATTTTCAGGCGCAAATTCGTGGTATGATTGCTGACCGCGTGGGACGCCAAAAGAATCACCTGTTTCGTTGTTACACAACCTTGATTCAAAAGCAGAAAAATGCCAGCGGCAAACTCGATGTTCACTTTACCGTCAATAATCTTGGAAAGGTCGAGGATCCCATGATCGTAAAGACCGAGATCATGGATAAAAAATTCGAAAAATGTCTCTTACAAGTGATTCAACGCACAGACTTTCAACCTTTTCAAGGTCAGAAAGTTTCGACCTTTCTCCCATTACGATTTGAAAAGAATTTGAATCCCATCGAGTGAGGCGGTAGAGTCTCGCACTCATGTCATCCATAAATCCTTACTTTACTTTTGAGTACTCTCAACCAACGGACTATCGATTCTCACATGACTCAGTATTTTTAGCTCGTGCTGTTTTTGAGCGACTTCGAGATGAGTCTCTGAAAGGGAGCCACTTCTCCCCAATGCGAGGTCTCGATCTCTGTGCTGGCTGTGGAATTATTGGTTTAGATCTCCTGTTCCATCTTCAAAATGAGATCCAGCAACCACTGCGCACAATGGATTTTTTGGAAGTGCAAGAAATTTACAGATCGCATTTTGAAATCAATGTGAGCCGCCTCGGTGCCACCAGTACACAGATTAAATTTATTTCCGCCAACTACGAACGCCTTCAAAACACCGAATTCAGAGAGGCCTTTGACCTGATTGTTTGCAATCCACCGTATTTTTTTAAAAACCAAGGCAAACTCTCGCCTTCGGAGTTTAAAAATCGTTGTCGCTTTTTTATTGATTCAACTTTTAATGATCTGATTTTAGGTATTGCAAACGCACTCAGTGTTTGCGGCAACGCCTATGTTTTGCTGCGTGACTTGCCAGAGCATGGCTGGAAAGCCACTGAGGCTGCAATCGCGATCCTCGGTAGTTCATTCGAGGTGAAAGCAATGGGTGAGATCCGTGGCACACCCTGGGTGCGCATAGGTCGCCAGAGCCATCCACCTCATGTTTTTTGACCTAAGCGTTGATCAAACTTCGTCCAGCCAAAGGCATGTCCAAGTAAAATAACGGACAACCCGCTCCAAATAACCTCTGCATCCTGTTGCCAGATCCCAGTCAACAGGACAACCGCTCCAACAATTTGTACTGTGAGATTGATCGGATGTAAATGCAACAACGCTAACTTACCCATTGTTGTTTGTGCTATCTGCTGAGGATCAGACTTCCAAACAGAGGCCAAGGCGGCCACTCGAAATGCCACAGTCACCGCCAAAGCCAAAATCCAGTCATGATACCAAAATAGATAGAGAGCCCAAATGACCCCAGCTCCATCCACAAAAAGAGCTCGAGGATGAAATCGTTTGAGCATTAGCTGCTCCCACATCGAGAATCGAGGCCACGCCACCACACTGGGCGTATCCCGAGTGGATGGACGTTCTTTCGCTATCGGTCCACTTCGGCCAACGCCTCTTGCTGTTCGCGGCTCTACCTCATAGCTTCCCATAAATCCCCCGATTGAGTATTAAAATTCAAAAACTCAACATGCCTTGAAATGAAAGTTTTTTTTACGTTAAAGGTGGTGGCGCGCCAGGATGACCCTTTAAGGGCATTGCCTGGCGATTCCGCCACCTCGAAATAGGAACTGTCCGTTGGGATTTCCCCAGAACAGCTCGAGAGCGGGTCAATCCGAAAAAGCCTACCTTCTCATTTTCCCTTTAAGTAGCCTCCGCACATACAGAGAAACCATAAAAGTTAGCTGATCCATCCGAGCCCCAAGTTTTTTTAGAAAAAAAACGAGAAGCCTAACCCATAGACTGTGGCTGATGCTACTCAGTCGCAGCCTGCTCCAGAGACCCTCATCCCCGAAGAGACTTATCGATCTCATCCGCCCCGCTTGTAAACTTGGTCTTCGGTTTTGTTAGCACTACCAATGGCGCTCCCCTTGGCATCGTTAACTTTTCCGAACACTTTTGCGAATACCGGAGGGTACCCCCGATTCACAAGTGGTTCCGTGCTTTCATCAAAACTCCATAATGACATGTTGTCTCTCCACCCTCAGAAGGAAAGGCTATTGGCTGTGCGTATCCAGTTCTACGCCAATAGTGATAGCCTTCATCAACGTTCCATTGACTCGGCCCTTTCCTCTCATCTCCCGTCGTTCGTTCCGAACGTTCACCGATGAGTGAGTTTTTAGAGTTCGCCTACACTACAACCTGCCACCTTGCTAAGTCAGAGACACGAACCTATCTCTGCTTTGTCGACCAGCCGATCATCAGAGAGTCACCCCACTGGTGATTGATCCAAGCTTCAACAGCAACTGGACAATTCTGTTGGGTGGGAGTTACGCCCACCTTGAGTTCTGACTAGCATCGCTGCTATCGAACATCTATACCTCTCTGCATTTGCCGTACCAATTAGAGGAACACCTCCAGACTGTTTCTATTGGACCACAACCAATTCAGCAGTTCCCTCTGTGCCACTTTAACCAAATTTTATGACTCTTTGTCACTCGCTACTTCGACCTTAGTGAATTTTAACTTCTTTGGACTTAGATGCCTGAGTCTTTGGCAACGCGATCGTTAAAACTCCACTTTCATATTTAGCATCAATCTTATTCTCATCCACGGCCGTTGGCAGAGTGAATGATCGCATAAATGAACCAAAGTAGGTTTCCGAAAGAAAATGTTTTTCATCCTTCTCCTCGGTGCTTTTCTTGCGTTCGCCACTCACAGTGATACGCCCATTCTCAAACTCGATTTTAACTTCTTCTTTTTTGACTCCAGGAATATCAAATTGCACAACAAACTCTTTCGCGGTCTCTTTAATATTACAGCTCGGTGCAAAATCAAAACCTTCGTACTCTGCAGGCCACCCTCCTGCACTTTGCATCCATCGTTCCATTTCACTTTCCATCTCCGTCATCGCTTTAAAAACACTTGGCATCCGACGACTTAAACGCTGGGGCATTGTTGCTAACGGATTTTTCATACAAATCTCCTCTGTTATTGTGTTTTGTTTTTTTATTTTTCGATCTCTATACATGGTGGGTCTGATCAACCCCGCCACTCATAATAAAAGAACGCAATGTTGGTTTAAGCGCACTGATCACATCATGCATTTCACCAGGACTCACGTGGCGCTTGATCACGAGCAAAGCCGCATGAACGGCTTTTTCAAAATCGTAGGGAGTCTCACTCATTGGCCCCATTTTGGCCCGCACCGCCTCAAGGAAGTCCTCTTTTCCCAGCCCCCTTGGCTCTAAGGATTGAGGATCCCAGCATTCATAAAAGGCGCCCCGCAAAAGTAATGGCAACTGAGATGCTCAATGCGCCCCTTCATCAATGCTCACCTGATCACGGAGAGTTTGTAAAACAGCACGCAACAGATGGTAAACAGAATCCGCGCTGATCCAGTCCAGTTCATCATGGAGTTCGCTGATCCAGGCCTGTGATTTATCCATACTTCGTTCAAACACAGAAACTCGATTGCCAAGTTTTTCCCCCATAAATCCTCCTCTATTCCTTGAATTTCAGTTTAATGTTCGTTCGTCATCTAAAACATTATTGACCGACGTTGTCCCCATCATGCCCCAAAGTCGTTCTTTTCGATAAAGAGTGCGACGACTAATGCCCAGCACTCGCGCGGCATCATCAATTCGATGGTGAACTTCATGAAGTATTTTTTTTATGTAACGCTCTTCTAATTTTTCCAGTGTTGGGCGATCTTGCTCCAGAGATTCCAGATCACCATCTCCTTCGGTTTCGCTCCGTTCATCCAGTAACACCGCAGACTCAGTCAACTCCCCCTGACTCAAAACCACCGCACGTTCGATCACATTTTCTAGTTCGCGGACATTCCCAGGCCATGAATGTTGCGTCAATAAGGCTAGAGCCCCCGGCGAGAGACTCTTCACGGGC
>JBILOD010000420.1:0-4020 GCA_044374645.1 Pseudobdellovibrionaceae bacterium
GGCGGGACGACATTAAAGCCGCAGATCCTGACGGCCTTGATTACGATTTGGCCGTCGATATGATTCGGTGGGCCGCGGGGCCGCATTTATGAGTCGTTTTCTGGAAGTCGATAAAAAATTCCGGCGGAATTAGTCTTGCCGTCTGAATTTGTCGGTGTTTAGTCGGAATCCTCAACCTTTGAAATTGTCTCTAGGCAGCGATTCACTGACGAAATGCCGCTCAGTTTCTCAAAACGTTGGCGAAGCTCGTTCCGAGTCGAGAGCAGCCCATCCAATACTTGTTTTGAGTCAATGATATCATTTTTGAGCTCTAATAGACCATCGGTCCTATTTTTAGACCTAGTGAGTAGGCCGATGACCCGAGTCACCGTGTCGTCGTGGGATTTTGATATTTTCTATCAATAGCTCTAACGAGTTCCTCCAGTTTGGGGTTTTGCGCCCAATCCTCCTCTTTGGTGACCAAGCGCCGTAAATGCGACACATTCTCAGGTACCTTGGTGCGCTTGATGGGATCACGTTGGGTAAGAGCGACAAGCTGCTCAATGGTTCTCAAAAGGTAATATCGATAGAGAGCCAACTCGAGTTCGGAGTCTAAGCGCAGGCGTGTAGGTGATTTGTCGCTGAATCCCAATATGAGCATGGACAATAGGTGGCGATTCGCAAAATAGTTTACAAAATGTTTAGGTGCAGTGACTGATTCGTGTTTAAACAGGTAATAAAGGATCCAAACATCCTGGAGATCTTGCGCATTCGCGGGTGGAGACGGCAATCGTAGGTCCCAGGATGCATTGGTGAAATTGACACTAACGTCATGAGGGACAAAGTAACTTTCAACTTTAAGACCATTATTAAAAAACAGGTCCATCACTTCGATGATGGACGATGTGGTACTCAGATGTGAGACAATGGCCTGCAAGTCTTTAAGATTGGCCAGACCGTCGGTGCCTATAAACAGACTCAGTTTGGATTTTGTTATTTGGGGTATCAAACGATCGTTCACCAACATAAATTGACGGCGCTCCGCTTCCTCCAGATTTTCAACCATTCTATGGTTGTCTTTTTGTAACGTGTTGTGGAATTCGATAGTGTTTGAAGATCGTTTAAGAGCTTCGTACAGAAACAACTCGTAGGCCTTGGCTGTAGGAATCGACTTTTTAATTTTCAGTAAATCATCGAATTTTCTCAAAGTAGCTAAATATTGGTTAAAGGTTTTAATCCAGATTTCTTCGGCATCAGGCAGTGTTAGGAAACTCGAACCTCGGACTGTCCCACCAAAAAAATCGAATACCGCGTCGAAGTTGGCAGGACTGACTGCGATGAACCTTTTTAGTATGAGTAGTGTCAACTTCGGTTCGAATTTGATGGATTTGGTGATACTGTCTAAGGCGTCTTGACTGATTCGGTACTGGCTGATTTTATCTTTAAGTTTTGTAACCTCTTGAATGCGTCTTTCTGGATCACTGAACCTGTTCATAAGGTGGGTCAGATCATTTGCAGATTGAATCTTACTGAATGCAAACCCGATAAGGCGATCGATATTTTCTGACCCGAGAGCTTCATTAACCATGATTTGCTCTAATTCACTGAAACTAGGATTTCGTTCAAGTAGTTTGGAAGTCAGCGAGTGGCAGTGTCGGTTCCACTCTTGTCGTTCCTGTGGACTGATTTGATAGGGATTGGTCAATGCGCCCAAGAAGGAAGAGAGATCTTCTTTGCGTAGAAAACGTAGTTTTGAACTGGCGTATTCGAGCAAATCGAGATGGACTCGAGGGTGTCGGAGGAGTTGAGCCGTTTGAATGATTTCCTGCTCATTGGGTTCGGTGGCAAAAAATCGGTAGTGCTTAGAAGTCCAGACATTGAGGCCCAGGCGGTCGCCTTTTTGGGCCGAAAAACCATGAGCTAATACTTGAGCCACCACGATGGGATGGTCGGGTTTTCGAACAACCAAAGCCATTGCACCTTCAATAAAGGGAAATGATTTCATAAAAGTGGCAGTCTGCTCAGTCGTGGGTGATTGGGCAAAGAATAGTTTTCCGATTTCAGCCAATTGCTTTTTTGTATTTCGATTGGAAACACCTTCTTTCGTGAATTTGAACCAATGATCCAAAAAGTATAGGATTTCCTCTGTCGAATACAGCTCTTGACGTTGGTGCTCCAAATAAAGCCACTCGTGATTTTTGAAAATACCAAGTTCAAAAGCCCTCCGAATTTCAGAGGTAGGAGATTGATCTTGGAGTACTTTTGAAATTATAAATGGGCGTTTGGACTCGAGCGCCTGGGCCAACCTTAAAGCATCGGTTTCCGACGCCTTCCGTTGCCAAAGTAGGACTTCTTCGAAGAAGTCAATAAATTCACCAAGTTTATGCAAACGCTCTAATGTGGCATTCAAAAGCAATAATTTACTTTCGATAGAGGGATCTTTTGCGAAGAGAGTAAACAATTGCTGTTTAGTCAGTTGTCCAAGAAAATGGCGTTCTTCTTCGTTAGGGTTGAGAAAGTGCGGTCGCATGGCGAGGCGTAGTCGTTGAAAGATTCCCAAGTCATCTTTTGACAAGTTTGCTGCGGCAGCCAGCCAGTTATAGTATTCAATGAGGTTCATGGAGATATTTTCTGCGATCACTTTGATGGCATTGCGGTTGTGTACAATGATGATTTCATCCTTGATTGTAAAGTCAGCGTCTTTACCCTCACGGGCTTCAGGATTCAAAGAAAAGCGAATAGTTAAGCCTGTGCCACGAAACCCAGAGCGTTGGCCAATCATTGCATAAAATCCATCACCATGAATGCCAGATTCGCCAGGGGAGCCTTCCCTCGAGATAAATACATTTGGAAGGCCTTTATGGGAGCGAGTGATAGCTTCAAATACCAAAAAGGAAGTTGTTTCATGGGCAATAATTTCAATACCGAGTTTCGCTGCTGTTCGCCCAGAACCACGTGCTACTGGTTTACTAAGGAGTGGTTGTTTGTTCATCCACCAGGAGAGGGAACCGATGACATTGGGATCGCCAATCTGTGATAATTTAGATCGGAGTCCAGTTTCCTCCAGTACGTTCATTGCCACTTCAACATCAATGGCATTTTGCAATAATTTGGGAGCATTCTCTGAGAGCCACTTCGGCAAATAGGAGTTACTTTCAATAGATTTTGGATCAAAGTCCCTGATGATCCTAAGGAGTGTTTGTCGATCCTCCGGTCGGGATGTCAAATCAAGTTGAAAGACTTTAATAAAATATCGGATCACCGAAAGAATGGGAGGGTTTCGGCCTTGTTTGTAAAAATGGGTGGACTCATGATAAGGTGAAAAATAGTAGTGGATTTTACCTTCCGTAATATCGTTCAGATAACCGGAATTATCCAGATTATTCCAGTCTCGAAGGTCCCTAATGCGTTCGGAGGAATGGACAGGATCGGTGATTTCAATCAATCCAACTGAATTCGAATCGGTGTGTTGATTGATAAAGTCGGGATTATTCAAAAGTGCTAATTTGTCGCCAACATCTTCGCGGAGCGAGCGGATCTCCCACGCATGCTTTTGACCTTTAGAGCCCTGAAGGTAGGGATATTGGTTGAGGATGGCAGATTCCAACAAACGAATCGTATCCGTTGGTCCATCAATGACGAGATCGAGATCTTGAGTGGAACGGTAAATATTAATATAGCGGGAATCCCCTTTTTTGCGCCTTTCATCCCAGCGGACATAGTGAGCAAATGCAGAC
Source organism: Pseudobdellovibrionaceae bacterium (assembly GCA_044374645.1). Classification (GTDB taxonomy): domain Bacteria; phylum Bdellovibrionota; class Bdellovibrionia; order Bdellovibrionales; family Bdellovibrionaceae; genus CAUJGP01. The sequence continues at coordinate 3,717 of JBILOD010000420.1, forward strand.
GCGGTCCCGCCAAACAAATAAACTTTAATACCGAGTTTCTGGGCCTCGCCTTTGATAAAACGAAATTCGTCGACTTTTTCAAGTGCGGATTGGATCGCCTTTCTTAGTTCGATTTTGGTGACTCTGAAGCGAGAGTCATCCGCCGAGAGATGGTCCGCTGATAGTGGATGAGGTGAGATGATCTGCGAGTGGGATTGTCCGAACGTACTTCGAGAAACGAGAATGAGGTTCAACGCCACGATCGTCCACCGTAGGTTTAGATGCCAGCGTCTATGGAGCCTTTTTAAAGGTGTCAACCTGATCC
>JBILOD010000421.1:0-4015 GCA_044374645.1 Pseudobdellovibrionaceae bacterium
CATCTTGCGAATCCCCAGTCGCTTGGTCGCAGATAACAGGGAAAGCCTTCAAGGGTTGAGAAATTTTTTGAAGTGGTTCATGGAGGAACGAGCAGTTAATATCAACGATGTAGAGTTGGCGATTGATGGCGGACTCGGGAGACTGGATACAACAATCATCACAGCGCTCTTTGATAGTTCCATTCATAGAAAGATAGGACTACCAGGTGCGTACCAGTTTTTTGATAAGGATTTTTCCATGCAAGTCCGAATGGCACTGGAAAAGTATGAAGGTCGAATAGCGAGCAAAGAGGATTTGCAGTCCTTTATATTAGGGCTTGAATCGAATGAGACTCGATCACTGTTTAGTCGTTTTCGTTCTTCGCGTGGGTCCGAGTTGGTTGCTGCCGTTGATGCAGAATTCAGAAGAATTAAACCTTTTGATTCCGATATTCAGTCGGGAACTTTGAAAATTCGGTTCACCGACAAGATCACCAATAAAGATTTTCTATTGGGGATTGAGTTTCACTACAGTTATAGAGTGCTTGAGAATGGAGACTGGCAAATCTTTCTGATCTCTGGCAAAGGGACTCCTAATGATCTTTTTTTGACAGTTGAACCTGATTTAACAAGTTCTGGACCATCACCGTCCGAGCAAGAGATTAAAGGTTGGGTGGAGTCCGCCAAATCATCTCTGGAACCCATCCTTGAGGCGGAGAAGCAGAGGACGAGAGACCTGGGAACTTTCGAGAGTTTGCCTTCGCCGTCAATCTAGAGAGAGCGCTCTAGTCATAAGTAGTCATTATCTACTTTGTGCTTCCATAATGGGTCTGATCGAGCGGGTGCTCTGAGCAAATTCCCAAAATTTTAACATCTGTATCAGTTTCATTGATCACATAATGTAGATTTCGATCGTTTGGGGCAAAGCCAATGTAATCTCCCGGCTTGGCCTGGAAACGGTGATTACCATAAACCAGTGTCGGTTGTCCTTCTAAAACCAAAAACATTTCTTCAATGTGGCTATGGCTGTGAGGAGAAGAACTCCTGCGCCCAGGAGGGATAATTTCATGGTGAACAAAGAGATCCCTAAAATCCAAAGCATCAGTTAAGACAGCCGACTGAGACAGTTTTTCATATTTGGTACTGAGTTCATGATGGGTCAGCTGTTCAATGCAATGAACCTGAACCGGAGGCAGTGCGGAGTGATCGGCACTGTTCGCTCTTTCCGTATCTTTGAGAGAAAGAACCATATGCAGATCGTCAATCTTCTGCCCGGCAACACGAAGTCGATCGGGCGTCTTGCCAATGCAAATAAAGCCAAGTTGTTTATAAAGTTGAATGGCAGCTTTATTATGGTCGAAAACATCCAAATCAATCCATTCGAGAAACTCAGTTTGCCTGGCCCATGCGATGGCCGTGCGAACAAGGGCCTTTCCGTAACCATTGCTACGGTGACTGGTCTCGATGCCAATTCCCAACTTGGCCCGGTGAGATAACACTGGTTTACCCAAGCCCATGAGTTCGATGTGGCCAACTATCTTTTCCTGATCAACAAGCACCCAAGTTTTTTCCCAGGGCCCTTGAGTGTGTGGCGTGGTCCAACGTTTGAGAATGCGTGCACGGTTTTCTGCGGGTCTGTAAGGTTCAGTCTCCGAATAAGGTTGGGCAATGATGCCTCCCACTCCAGGTTCACGAAAATGCCGCTGAAAATGCTCAATCAAAAGATCGATTTCATCGTGTTGAATTTCTCTAATTTGAGCCATGGGTTTTCTCGCGAATTTCAAAACAATGGTGGATTTTTTTGTCATGAATATCCTGAGGAATAGAGAACTCAGTGATATTGCGAACCTCGTATTTGGTTTTCAAGGCTTCACTCAGGCGAAAATCGCGTTTGTTGTTGGAAAAGTAGAGGACTCCTTTTGGGGCCAAACGCTTCATCGAGTGATTCACAATAAATTCTTGATCGCGTTCCACTTCAAAACTTTCTTCCATTCGCTTGGAGTTAGAAAAAGTGGGTGGGTCTAAGAAAATAAAGTCAAAGCGCTCAGGGGTGTTTCGCTCTAGATAGGCCAGAGCATCCTCTTGAACAAAGGTATGTTCGTGAGTGCTGATTTTGTTGAGTTCGAAATTTCTCTTGGCCCAATCGATATAGGTGGCCGACATATCCACGCTGGTCACGTTGCCGCCGCCCAAAGCTGCGAAAACGCTCACCGATCCAGTGTAGCAGAACAGATTAAGCATCTTGGGTGGAGCTCCAGAGTCCTTGAGCTGCTGTCGGACCTCCTTGAAAAGCTTCTGGCGCATAGGCCTGTGATCTAAAAAGAGACCAGTATCCAAGTAGTCGTAGAGGTTTACTTCAAGATGCGCCTCTGCCTCGCGGATAACCAGAAATTCATTTTTCTGCTCCAGCTTTTCATACTGGGATTTCCCTTCTTGGCGCTGTCGTTTTTTAAGGATGATCTTTTCCGAGGCAAAAAAGAGGCCTTTTTCTAAAGCCTCCAGAAGTAATGGCAGATGATTCTTGTCCTTGTCTTTGATTGGGTCAGTTTTGTCGTAAACGACGGCAAAATTCTTATATATGTCCACTAGAAATGGAAACTCGGGAATGTCTTTATCGTAAAGCCTGAATGCCTCAATATTTTGGCGCTTAGCCCACGGCGCCAATTTCTTCCAATTTTTCTGGAGTCTGTTTAAGATCATAGCATTTCCTCTGATGTTTATGGCTTTTACCCGAACTACATCTTTTTGGACACAAGAAACATTGTTGACAGCTATGCGATTCCAATTTAATTATTGGGCTTACTGTCGAGTTCAGGCGTAGCTCAGTCGGTAGAGCAAGCGGCTGTTAACCGCTTGGTCGGGGGTTCGAGTCCCTCCGCCTGAGCCATTTTTTAAACCACCCAAGAGGTGGTTTTTTTATTTCTGGGTATCATTGCGTGTTCCGGGCCATGCAAACGGAATCAGTGGTCGCCATGGCTCGAAACGCCTTGGCAAGGTATTAGTTTAAGCCTCATTAAGTCAGAGATATCATTTGTTCTAACGAATAGGACGAATCAAACTGGCAATGAAGCAACTTACTTTCAATTATCAGTTTTGGAGTCTGGCCGTCCACAAAACTGGCAACACCGTAGATGGTATAGCCGTTGCTTATAACCCCCAATGAATTTTGTGAAGACCACTCAAATCGAGTTACTGAGCTTGTGGGGTACAAATTTGTGGTGGAGTGACGGCAATTTTTGACGGCCTGAGTAGAAATTACCAGGGTCAAAACTAGGAGTATAATATGAGGGCAAACAGAAGTCTTAATGGAATAACGATATTAGCGTTGGCACTATCACTGGGTGCCTGTTCAAAAAGAGACAACAAGAATAACGACAGAGACCCAAACGCAGGTAGAGTCACAACTAAAAAAGAGTTTAGAGAGAAATACCAATTTGAACTTAACGGCTGTACTACTGGCAAGCAGGAGTTTACTTCGGACTCTTACGGCGATGTGGCAAGACAGCTTTGTGAAGCCCTTCAAAATGAAGAGCTTAATAGAAGATGTGCGCAACCACTAAGGAAGAACTTTTTTGACAAGAAATGTTCCGGGATCGCCTGGAACCCTGTCTACCCAGAGCCTTCTCGGCCGTCACAACCAGCGAATCCTGCGCCCTCTCAACCAGATAGAGACCTTGCAAAAGAACGAGAGGTTCGAGATGCTCTTTCCTATTTGTTAGCCGACTCTTACGAAGTAACAGAGGGACTAAATACTATCGTTGCTAAGTTTGCAGACACTCTTTCGGCTGATATGAAAAGTTGTGGTTTTTCATACGTTGGCCCCAAGTGCATGAATTACCATGCTTATGCTGGAAGCTATGAGGGAACCATGTTTGATCCCAAGGGCGAAAGTATTTTTATGACTGACCTGCGATTTGATGGCATTAACGTCGACATTCTTTTTGCTTTTAGGATTAAGGATGAAAATGGAATCTCATCTGATGAATTAATGGTCTATGTTAAGAATCAAGACAAGCAAAGCAATCAGAGTATTAAA
>JBILOD010000036.1:0-13434 GCA_044374645.1 Pseudobdellovibrionaceae bacterium
CATCGGAGGCTCAAGTCTTTGTTCCCTATTTTGCAGGGGAAGATCAGATTAAATTGCTCACTCAATTTACCCGGCGGGGGCTGAAAAGTAAAATGGCCGTGGTGATGGGGCATTTCGATGAAGCGATGGTGGGCCTTCTTCCGACTGATGTTCGCTCCGGTTTGTTTTCAGTCAATACCTACTTTATGTCCGTGCCAACCACTGAAAATCGGAATTATTTGGAGCACTTGAAAAAACTTTCTTCGATCAATGGACTTTGGCCCAAGGGGAATGGCGTGCTGACAAATTTTGGTGAAGGCACCTTTCTCTGCGTCAAAGCGTTTGCTGAAGCTGCCAATAGGGCCGGCAGCTTGGAGTCGGAGGCGTTAGTTCGGGCCCTAGAACATATCCAATTGAAGGGGCCACAAGGACCTGTTGAAATGGATCCACAGACTCACCACGCCAAAGTGAATGCGTTTCTTTCACGTTGTGATGCTGACGGGACCTTTTCTATTATTGAGTCTTTCGGTGCGATTGCACCGGTCATCCCTGAACGGTATCAGCATCTGCAAATAACTGAACACCAGGGTTCCGATGATATTCGCACCTTGGCCAGAATGATGGAGCAAATGAATGAAGGCGCGATCCTGATCAGCTGCCATGATGGAAAAATTGTTTACAGTAACAGCGGTTTTCAAAAGATGTTTGGTTTTTCTAGTGATGAGTTGAAGGGGAGGATTGCTGCTGAGTTTTATTCCAGTACGATGGAAGGTGTAGCATCCATTCGTCAACGAGAAATCGATAGGATTCTTTATCAAAAAGGACTTTGGAAGGGTGAAATCAAAGGACATCGAAAAACAGGGGTCCCGCTATGGTGTGCGATATCGATCTCAGCTTTTACCCATGCTGAGTTTGGCGAAGCCTGGATGGCAATTTATAGAGACATCACTGAGGAGGTCGAAAAGGATGAACAATTGATTCATGCCAAGAAGGCGGCCGAAGCGGCCAACCAGGCTAAGTCTCTTTTTCTTGCAGCCATGAGCCATGAAATGCGCACTCCGCTCAATGCGATTCTGGGTATGGCGGAACTTCTGGATGAGACACCGCTATCAGAAGATCAAAAAAAATATATCACTCTTTTTAAAGAGGCAGGTAGCTCATTACTGGCGCTCGTCAACGATATCCTGGATATATCGAAAGTCGAATATCAAAAGGGAGTTTTGGAACATCTTCCTTTTGACCTTGAAACAACCACTCAAAGTTGTATTGATATGTTAAAATCCAAAGCAATGAAGAAAGGCCTTGTTCTTCGATTTACATCGCCATCATTGAAAATACCAAAGCTGCTGGGAGATCCTTTGAGATTGCGGCAGGTTCTTATAAATCTTATTGGAAATGCTATTAAATTTACCAATCATGGATTTATTGGGGTGGAGATACAGGACCCCAAAGTTTTAGAAAACGATCAACTCGAAATCTCAATTTTGGTTCGCGATACAGGGGTAGGCATTCCGTCTTCGGAGCATCAAAGAATTTTTCAATTATTCACCCAAGTAGATGCCGGATATTCGCGAAAATTCGGAGGCGCTGGATTAGGTCTAGCGATTAGCAAGAGTTTTATCGAGACTATGGGCGGGCAAATCAAGGTTATGAGCGAACCTCAAAAAGGCAGTGTTTTTTGTGTTACAGTGCCTTGGTCCATGGTGAAGGAACAGGAGCAGGATCAGGCGCGAGGTCTAATTTTATTGGATGCGACCTACCAGGACCCAAATATTATGGCTACGGAATCAATAGGAGTTTCAAAACAACATCAGCGCCGTCCGTGGAAGTTACTGATGGTTGACGACAGCGAAGAGAATTTATTTTTGTTATCGGCTTTCTTAAAAAAACAGCCATATCAAATTGAGACAGCTCAAAACGGCAATGAAGCGATCGAAAAAGTCAAAAAAACCACTTACGATGTGATTTTGATGGATATTCAAATGCCCATCAAAGATGGATATTCGGCCATTCAGGAAATCCGCCAATGGGAAAAGGAAAACGGGTTAATCCCAGCTAAAATTATTGCAGTGACAGCCAATGCCATGCCCGAAGATCGACTGCGATGCCTTGAAGCTGGGGCGACGGACTATTTAGCTAAACCAATTCGCAAGAACGAACTCATTTTCATGATTGAACGAGGATCAATGGCCGACCAGGAGCAGCCTGCCTAAGCCTCTAAATAAGATATATTTAGATCTTAAGAATGACTGTCCCGAGGCAATCTCTACATCGAATGAAACATAATATATCTTATCAGAGATCAAAATCATCCTTTAATGGGGAGCTCCTGAGACCTCTTTTTGGGCTGATCGACAGACTCATCTGACAAAATCAGACTCAGTTCCGAGAACAATGTTGTTGAGGTGCCTAGAATCTAGACTACAGTACCAGACTAGATCTACCGAAGATCTGGCATATGAAAACACCCACTAAAGTCAGATCGGTCTTTTTTTTCATCAACCTCATTCTTCTGTCAGCACCTTTAGTAAAGGCTCTTGCGGAAGGTAATCACACTTGGGCGAAGTCAGAAGCCTGGACTTGGATGGGGCATGTTCGCAAAGTCGACATGAGCCAGCCCGGCAAATTCCTTCCTGAGGGCTATGCGTTTATTCATTATTTCACGCGCAATGAAACTGGCACCGGCCGAATGAACTTCAAAAGCTCGGCAGTCACCATCACCAAAAACGATGTCGGTGTTGAGTACGATAAAAAAACGATTTTTCCCAACGGGGGCGACAAGCAATTTCAGCTGCGAGTTCAAGAAAAAGAACTGAATATCGAATTCCTCGCCCCTGGTCAACGGGACAGCATAAAAGAAGTACCGATGCAGGTACGGGATTTTGACAGACTTCAATCAGAAATTCTCCCCCTCTATCCAGGTCTCAAAATCGCCCCCCAATGGACTGTAAAGAAATTTTATTTTTCGGCCTATCTTGGAAGCCGTTTTCGTGCCAATATGAATTTTTATGCCATTTGGCCGGATATTGCTCCACCCGATGAACGCATGGAGTTTTTTGGCCTGTATGATTCTTTCACTTATTCCTCCCCGATGCTCGTCACAGTCGGTGAATGGGCAGAGTCCGATGGACCTTTTGAGAAAGTAGTGGGTCTCAGTTTCTTGGATCGCCAATGGAGCAGAGACTATTTTGGAAAAAATATTTTTAGTGATCCCCGAGAATTAATCAAAAAGCAGCACGCCCTAAAGATGGCGCATAACTGGTCAGCCTTTCATGCCTATGCACCGACATCTCAAGATTGGTATTTTGTGCACCTATGGCAACAGGTGGATCGCTCTGATGAACAACCGGATCGTCGACGAAATTACACCGGTGTTCAGTGGAGCAAAAATGGAGTACAGCAACAAATGATAGATGCCTCCAGCTTTTCCTGGGAGCCCCGCAAGTTTGTGCGGAATCAATCTAAAGTCTTAATGAATTTTGCGGAAGGGCGCGAGGACTACTTTCCATTTCAATACTATTACCAGAACAATATTGATGCTTCAAACCTACTGATTGAGGCATCACCCCGCCTACAGAGCCTTGACCAACCCATTTACCTCTATGAAGGCTACGCGCGTGGAAGTGGGAAATGGGATGGCCAAGACGTCGTTTTGCAAGGCCGGGTGGAGTCAAGTCAGATACTTTTTCGCGATGTGGACTATGAGTCCATGTTAAATACGATCGATTCCAGTGATCCCACTCAATCGACATTGGCTCACCATTTGTCTGAAAAGCTCGAACGCGAGCGGCGTTGTCTCGATTCAATCGCAGAGGAGAAAGCTCGGCAACGTTACCTCTTTAATGATTTGTTTCGAAAAATACAAATATTTGGGGCTCAATTTCAAAGTAAGCCTGAGCGTTTGAGCTCACAATGGGTGGTTTATTACTAGATCTCACCCACACTTTTGCCAATCCTAGAATTTTTGCTGGTGTAGTTTCAAAGTAGAATGGTGGACCTAGCGCTTCCTATTCTACTTTGATACCTGAAATTGAAAGGTCACAGCTCCCTGGGCAGGCACCATCAGCGATTCATCAAGCTTATCTCCGCCTATTTTAAGTTTGGTCCATTGCACTTCGGTGGTGGGATTGCGAATCACCACGATCAAGCTTTGATCTGGATTAACAAAAGTGAGAGACCGGAGCGGACTATCGCTTGAGAGTTTGTGATGCACAACTCTGGCTCCTGATTGCACAAATCGACTCACTTGCGTCAAGGCATAGTATTCAGTATTGGGTATATAGGTTTTGGTTGTGCGATTAATTGTGATTAAACCCCGACAATCGGCGCAACCATTGTTTCTGGGGCCACCCGTTTCATCAAGACAGAGATTCCAGGCCAGCGTTCCGCGTGCACCTATTTGCGTGGTATCGATGACCTGATTTTCAAGCCACCACTGAAAATCAAAGGCCGGCGTTTTTGAACTAAGACTCGCGGTGCATTCCGTGTTTAGGGCAGCCACCCCAGGCCACTTTTGATAAAATCGTTTTTGAGTAGACAAGTCCCCTTTATAGCAGTGCATGGCAACGCCGGCAATTCCGCTCTTTCGAACGCTCTCCTGTGACTCTTTAAGAACCGCTTGGAATTGCTCCAGCGTAGGTTCGGCATTATCCCAATTATGATCGTGCAGAAGAATTTGTGGCACCATTAGACCACCAACACCTTTTTGTTTTAAAAGGGGAACTAAATGATTCAGTGTAAACTCTCGTTGATCTTCAGAGCTCATATAAGCTTGCGAAAAACCCCAATGATCCTTAGCCCAGCCAATGAGAGGTTCATTTAGGATTGTCAGATAATTCACTGGCACACCTTTGCTACTGATGTACTCGATCGATCGTCGTAGATACTCCGCGAAAACGGGAAAGTTCTCTTTTTTGAGTTGCCCGCCTCCATAAATTTCTTTGTCTTTCATCCAAGGAGGTGGCGTCCAAGGAGTGACCATCACGGTCATTGGCGAGTGTAACGCACGGGCTTTTTTGACAAATTGAATGTATGGATCAAGCTGCGAAAAATTCATACTTTTAAGGTCAGGGTCTGTTTGTCCAACTGGCAAATCATTGAGAGTGTAATCCTTGATTGAAAAATCATTAGCACCGATGGGAACTCGCAAAAATGAAAAACCAGCCCCTTTTTTTGAATCGAACAATAGCTCCATGATTTTATTTTTTTGCTGAGGCTTTTGATGTTCCAATAATCCCAAACACGCCTCTGTGACGGTGGCGCCAAAGCCCCAGAGTTCATGGAGAGGTTGTTTTGGATAAATGGTGAGTAAGCTGTTGGTCGATTTTGCAGTTTTTTCGAAATAGGACACTTTAGTCTGGACTTTGAGGGCTTTAATACGGATATCGCCCGTCTGTTTGAACTCACTCACATAGACTTGAGTTAATTGATAGGGAGGGATGCCCTGGACCTCTAGGGACACTAAAGTAGATCCAACCAAGAAGATCATTCTAACTATGAAGTTCAGCACGTACAACACCTCATCACCCAAGACTGTATCATGTCTTATATTTATACAGCTCCATCGATAAAAATATGAGATTTTGAACGCGGAACCTTAAGCTAGACGTTCATACCGTTCTCACTTCGTTTCCTTTCATTGATCAGGATGCTATTTGTTCCCAGTCTTGTAGGCCCAATTTTTGAATATCCACTAAGAGTCAGGAGACTCCATTATGCCAGTCACACAAAAAGCAATGTTCCAGCGGCCGAACCGTGGACTAAGGCGAGCATTTCTTGTCATAGTGTACACTACTTTGGCGATATTCCATTGGCCCGAATCTTCACTCGCCGTCGACCGTGCATTCTTTGCACCTTTAGATCACCAAAAACTCAACCCCAATTGTGCCATCGCACTCAAGGAAACTTCGAAATCCAATCAGGTCAAGGGCCCCCTTGTCCATTACGGGCCCTCTGTCCGCAAGCATGTCAAAGCTTTTTTGGAGCGACAGATTACAGACCTTACAAAAAAGTCACCTGCGACCTCGGTATTGTCTGACCCAGTTCGATTCACTCAAACAAGATCTATTTTAGAACAACTGATGCGGATTCTTGATCAAGCCAGTGTATTCACTTATGACGGGCTGCAATTAGATCTGTCGGTTCTACATCAAATGCGCACCTATCTTGAAGCTCACTTTCCTGATCAGCTGAAAAATCGCTCTCAGCGAGGAAACAGTCGGCAACGTCGGCGCATTAATGAATTAGCCGAATTATTTCGCACTCACCATTTGGCAGATGCCCCACAATTCAGTCATCATTCGGCCATCTACCTAGACGTGGGCGCAGGTTCTGGACACATTGCCTCTGGAGTTGCCAAAGCGATTGGAATCTCAAGTTCAAAAACATTGGCGTTAGAACTCGCTCAGTACCCCAATGCAGCGACCGATGTCCAGTGGATCAGCTATGATGAAAATGGCAGGATTCCATTGCCTGATGAATCTGTTGATATCTTGACTCTTCTTATGGTTTTTCACCACGCACCAGATCCCCAACATCTCATTGCTGAAGTGTACCGAGTCGCTAAACCTGGCGCGACGATTCTCGTTCGCGAGACCAACGCAGATCATCAGCCCCATCTCAAGCTCACATCGGCAGAGATGGTATCTCTCAATCAGATTCTCGACAATATGCTGTACGTGGTCTTCACCCCCAACTCCGGTGTCCCCATGATGAACAACTATCGCCCTAAAGCTTACTGGCATGACCTCTTCGTGCAGACCGATTTTACTGTCACTGAACTCGCGACGAATGAAATCGGGTCGCCCTTTCAACCAATGTTTTTTATTCTGACAAAGCCCCAGAGGACACAGTGATTCGACTCACCCTTAGTTTTTTAGTTTTCCTAAGTTGCTCCACAACCGTTCATGCACAGATGGTTCAGATCACTATGAATAATGCCCGCGACTTCGTCATTCAATATCTGACCACTCAATCCACGACCTTCGAAGCTACGTTTAATGACATCAATGATTCTTCCTTGCGGCAAAGGTTCTTTGCCGTCCTAGAACAAAAGACTAAGCAGGCTTTATTCCTAACAGATATCGACGATACTCTTTTGGAGTCTCAATTTATTTTTACTAGCATCCGTTATCGGCGCACAAAGCTCGCCCAACATCGAGGAGAAATTGAACGTGCTCATTCCAACGCCTCTAAAGCTGAAATTGAGGAGTTATTGGCCAAAGAATTTTGGGACTTTGCCCGCGCCCACCCTGAAGTTCGCATTCTTGATCCTTTTTATGCGGACCTTCTGAGAGAAGCGCAACAGCGCGGTCACATCGTATTGGCACTCACCGCCCGCCCCAAACATTTCATGGACATCACGTTAAGGCAGTTTCAGCAAATCAATATCGAATTGGGGCGGACACTTCCTGAAAACTTCCATTTAAGCGCTTTAGCGTCCCTATCCATAGATCATGGGATTTTATCATCGCCACAAGATTTCCAGCACCAACGCAGCACGAAGGCTGATAGTCTGGCGATTTTTCTTCAGCACTGGCGACAGCACTATGGAACGACCTTTCCGCTCACCGACATTTTTTATTTTGACGATAGCAATCGCGACCTGGCCGAAATGGTCAATCGTGCACCCGAACTTTTAAAAATTCAGAGCCCACAAGTACCTCCATCTTTTCATATTGTAAAAAGTTTGGCGGCAGAATACTATTTGAAACAATATGGCTATCTGAACAATCTAGAGGCGATTGGCGACTGGCAAGCAGCCAAGTTTACCGCCACAGGAGAAAAACGAAACAACGCCGAGGCTCTCAGTTCCATTAAGAATGATAAACGAATCAGTTGCCAAATGACCTTATCAACCAATGATGAATTTTAAAATCCAACACTACGACTTCTGATATGACCATTTTAAAATGGATTACCACCTTTGGGCTTTTATGGAGTCAATAGGGTATCCAACTTATAACTTAAACCACCATCAGGAAAACTGATGCTGATGGTATTAGTGCCGGGAGTGTTTCCATACTGAATCGAACAAGAGGAAGTGGCTGTAAGGTAAGGTTGAGTACAATAAACCATAGTAGTGCCACCACTAAGGCCAATGCTGACTGGAACTCCCTGCACTTCTATTCCAGCACTATTTTGGGCCTTGACCACAATAGAAGAAGTGGAGGCCACTCTATGGCTGGTTCCAAAATAATCGAGTGCGGTGAGTGACACTGGGCGATCAACCACTTTGGTCAAAGTGGTTGCAAGTTGCCCTCCACTTGTGACTGTAAAGATATTTTGCCCAACAGCAGCGCCAAATTTTACCCTACAAGAATAGCGCCCTATTCCGCTAATACAAGTCGATTTGATTGTCCCACCAGAGGTAGCAGCCCATTCGATTGGGACGCCAAAAATAGTATCCCCACTGCTTGTCACGGGATCCACAGAAATCAGAATCTCTGAGTTTGGATAATGAACATAATTATCGGGCTGCACTTTCAGGGCGCTAGGTATTGTTGTTAACAGAGTAGATTTAGAACTTAGAGTCCCCCACGAGAGGATAACATCATGTTTTCCAAATTCGTTGAGATTTATTGGACACTCGGCGCTTGTTAATTCAGAGCCGCTACTCACATTCGATCTGGAACAAACTGGCGTGCCATTGTCTGTCCATGTCAACGGAACACCAGAAATTGGGACTCCCGAAGCATTGTAAGCAAAACCTTTAAATAGAACACTTGTTCCTGGGTACACTTTCGGAGGTGTTTGATCCTCGCTGTACCTAATGTGTCCTACAACGGGGTTGATTGCCAGCTTTTGAGGAAACTCGACAGAAACTGAAAATGTCACTGGTATTGCAACTTGCCTGACTGCCGCAGAAAAAGTATTAGTACCTGGAGTTCCACGGACTGTGACGATGCAAGTTGAAATGCCGCTGTAATCTGTGTCAGTAAGTGTGCATTTCTGAAGGCTACCCCCGCCTTCCCCAAGACTCCAGGTGACAGGGACCCCAGGAACACCCTGCCCCAAACTGTTTTTTACAAGTGCCCTTAATGTGAACTCGCTTCCTGGAAATGCACGATAGGTAGAATTCCAATTATCCGCAATGATACTTTCTGGAGGACCCGTCACTGTCACTGTCAAGATCCTAGTAACTGGCGCTCCCATCTTACCCGCAGCGTTGAGAGTATAATCGGTTGTTTGGGAGGGGTTTATTGCAAGACTTCCCGCGGTGGGAACAACGACGCCATTAAGAGTGGCCGCAACGGCATTTTCACACTCCCACGACAAAGTTGTACTTCCTCCTTTTAATAAATATACCTTGTCAGAGAGAAAGTTTTTGATGCGCGCGCTGGCATAAGAAACTGTCCATTGATAGGTCGCCCTTGACGTGTTGCCGGCTCTGTTGGAGGTAGAAATCGTCATTATTTGATTCCCTGTTGCATCACCTGGCAGGTCAAAGGTGTAAGGACTCCTGCAATCCTTAGGTTCAGAATTATTGAGAGCACATTTAATCGAAACGATTTCGGATTTCGTGTCACTAACAACAAACGACAAGACGTTGTTACACGATCCAAGCAAGCAATTACTCGGCCCTAATATATTAGTGATGGCGGGCCCCTCCAGGTCTATCGTCCAAACGTAGGTCAAGAGCGAACTTGAGGGGGACTTAGAACTGATCGCGTACACGGAAAAGGAGTGTGTTCCAGGGCTTAGTGATTCGAAAACCATAGTTTCACTGTTACAAGGCACCAGATTATTGGTATCGAGTCCACAATTGAAGCTCGTAAGAGATCCTCCCAATCTATCCACGCCGATGTAGCTGAATCTGGCCGTTTTTGCATTGGTCAACGGCGGTGGCATTTCGGTCAACTTAACAGCGCTGAAATCTGAATTCACTGTCCATGTTATTGGTGAATGCGTAATCTGGTTTCCGTTATTATCAGTCGCTCGAATGGATAAAGTGCGAGCCCCAGAACTCACATTCTTAACTTCAAGTGGAGAAACACAATCGACAAAATCAGCACTATCTAAAGAACACTGAATAGAATTGACACCCGACAAACTATCAAGGACAGAAAAAATGATACTGGAATCTAACTTGGTATTAATAGGATTCGGTGGGCTCTGATGAATCGTAATTTGCGGAGGAGATTTGTCGATCGTCCAGGAAATGGTCTTTATGACGACTTTATTGATATAATCGACGGCCTGAATTTTTAACTCGTGATACCCCTCATCCAGAGTAGCCATACTAAACTCACTCGTACAATCAACCTCTGGGTTTTTATCCAAAGTGCAGGTCACTCTTTTAGTTAATGATTCTGGCTCCACACTGAAAATTAAGTTAACCGAAGTTTCTTTGGTCATAGGTTGGGGCAGATTAGAAACTGAGACTTTCAGGATGTCCGACGTCTGTTCTGAATGTATTTGGCTCGCTGCAACCTCACTTGCAGTTTGTATTTCTTGACTCAATTCAGGCTGTTTAATTTCAAATTTTTTATTGCTGCAATTTTCAAAAAGAAGCGTCACAGGAGCTATGATGCTGATGGAAATCACCGTCGCGATGGTCATTGAACGTCTGTATTTAAACATTAAAGGCCCCTTTGCACTCAAAAAAAATGTTATCCTCCGATATTACCCAACTCCAATCATTTTCAATCTATTGGGCCGTTAAAGTGATAGTGAGCGTGTGGCTAATGCTCGTTTCAGGAACATTAGCAGTAACCGTATTTGTGCCTGTGGTATTACCGTAAACGATGGCGCATGAAGACGACCCCGTTTGTAAAGGTAATTTACAGCTAAGGGTCGCCCCACCGCCAGCAGTCAGATTAACCGGCACCCCGATCAGTTCAGTGCCCACACTATTTTTCGCTTTGACCCTGATATCTGATCGGTATCCCACTTTGTGAGTCGATCCCCAGATATCTGAGGCGGTAACTGAGCTGGGGTGATCCACAATTTTAGTCAGAGTAATACTGGGTACGCCGGGGCTCGAGGCAACAAAGGTGTTAGCCCCCACAATAGCACCAACCTTCACGGAACATGAATATCGTCCGAGACCACTAGTGCAGTATGAAGTCAAAGTTCCCCCGGACGTAGCAGCCCACTCGATAGGGACACCAGCGATGTCTTCATTAGCAGCGGTTTTAGGAGTCACAGAAACTGAGGTTTCAAAATTTGGATAATAAGCATAATTGTCGACCCCAGGAACAAGCTTTGCGGGCATTGCGGACGCCATGGTGATTTTGTGACTGAGTATCCCGGAAGAAATTGAAATCTCAAAGGTACCAAGTGACTCAAACGTTGTATTGCATTTGGCGCTTGTGAGGTAATTCGATTCAGAAGTCCTCGATCCGTCACAAAAGACCGAACCATTTTTGGACCAGGTCATTGGTACACCCGGCAGGTTTTTTCCAAGGGAATCAAACGCAATCCCCATAAAACCAACAGAAGTTCCTGGGTAGACTTTGGGTGGTGTCTGACCAGTGGTATAATAAGTACCACTTACAGATGGGTAAATTTCAATACGACTCGGTTTCTCACTGTAAACCGTAAAAACAGCAGGCGTAGGGACTTCTGGAACTGAGGCATTAAAGGTGTTCGCCCCAGGGATAGTACTTACTGCAACTTTGCAAGTGGCAACTCCAGCATAATTTGTGCGGGATTCAAGGCAGTTCAAGAGAGTTCCCCCTCCGTTGCCGACGTTCCACGAAACGAGGTGATTTGGTATGGGTTGACCTAACGTGCTATTAACTAAAGCTTTCAAGGTCAGTTCAGTTCCAGGATAGGCTCGGACGAGCGTATTCTTTGACTCCACAGAAATACTGCCAGGTGGCGCACTAACCGTAACAGTGATTTCTCTCGTCATGGGAGCTCCGCTTTTACCTGCTGCAACCAGAGTGTATCTGGTTGTCTGAGAAGGAGAGACTTCGCTTGTGCCTGTGACCGAGACCACAGCGCCGTTCAGAGTCGCGGACACGGCATTTTGAGTCTCCCAAAATAAAGTGGTACTTTGCCCTGTAAATATAATAGGTTTATTCGCCAAAAACTGACTAATTTGCACATTTGCATAAGTTACCGTCCAGCGATAGGTAGATTTTGATGTATTTCCCGCCTTATTGCGTGCAATGATCTCTATCGACTGAATGCCATTGGCATCACTCGGCAATTGGACAAGATAAGGGCTCGTGCAATCTTGTGGTTCTGAATTGTTAAGAGAGCATTTGACTGCCGAGATTTCGGATTTTGAGTCACTGACAACAAAAGTTAAGAAGCTACCACATGCACCCATTGTACAATTATTCGGTCCAAAAATATTGGCGATGGTGGGACCTTCCAAATCAACTGTCCAATAATACGTGAGAGCGGCAGTTTGCCCGTAAGTGCCGATGAGTCCTTTGATCGAAAAGAAGTGACTTCCTGGACTCAATGAATCAAAGGTCATAGTTTCTGAATCACAGGGGACTAGATTAGTCGTATCTAGTCCACACAAAAAACTCACGATATTCCCACCTTGATTATCTATTCCAAAATAAGAAAAACTCGCCGTTCTGGCGCTGGTTAAGGCATCAGGCCAACTCGCGAATCTAATCGCTCCCGAATTTTGATTCACTGTCCAGTTAACTGCTGAATTAGTGATCTGGTTTCCGTTTTTATCGGTCGCACGAATGGCCAAATGGTGTGATCCAGCACTTATATTTTTTAGTTCAAGCGGAGAAACGCAATCTGAAAAAACTGAATCGTCTACTGAACACTGTATAGAATTGACACCAGCTGAGCTGTCTATGACAGAAAAGATAATATTGGTACCGAGCTGTTCATTTGTGGGACTCAATGGCTTCTGAAGAATGATAATCTTTGGGGGAGTTTTATCAATGGTCCAAGTAACTGTTTGCAGCGCAATTTTATCCATATAATCCGTGGCCTGGATTTTCAATTTATGGAAACCTTCATCAAGTACTTCCATACTAAACACATCGGCACAGTCTATCTCTGGATTTCCATCAAGAACGCAGGTCACCTTTTTGGTTAATGCCATAGGCTCGACACTGAACTTAATCTTGACCGAAGTATCTTTCGTCATTGGTTCAGGGATATTCGAAACAGATACCGTTAATACGTCAGAGGTCTGTATTGTATCGAACTGCGCGGCGGTGACCGAACTCGGCAATTCAATATCTTCACCTAACTCAGGCCGTTTGATCTCAAATTTTTTAGGGCTGCAATTTTCAAACAATAGCGTCACGGGTAGCAAGATCCCCATTGAAATCACAATCGCAGTTGTCATTGACCGTTTGTATTTCAACATCACTAGCCCCCTCAGGAAATAATGCGCACCCAATTAACCCATCCTAGATTTATTGGAAAAATAAACAAAACAAATAAGGTATCTCTTTAATTAAGATAACGAACATTTCTTTTTTTTTGAAATGAAATTCAAGAAAAACAGCTTCACCCAAAACATGA
>JBILOD010000422.1:0-4004 GCA_044374645.1 Pseudobdellovibrionaceae bacterium
GTTACTTTTTTGCCTGTTGTCGTTGCAATTTTTCTCCTTAGCTGCTGGCTAAGGCTCTAAATTGCGCCTTAACAGCTCAAAAAATTAACTTCGCCACTCTATTTCCGGTAACTCCGAACAGACTCTAAATAAAGAAAAACTCAGCTGGAGCTCACTCCTTATTGAAATCAATGGATGGCGACAGCGAGAAGATTTTGACTTGATGGTGATCACCAATGTTCTATAACACCCAATCGGAAACTGAGCTAGAACTCAGGAAGTAGCTAAACCTCAAACTAAGAACGATGTCCAAGGCATTATTTGCGCGCCGAAATTAAATACTGAATACACCCACCTGACGTATGGTAGGTACCAGAGCGAATGGCCTCCAAAATACAGCGGGTGTCGTCGAGCTGCTTTTGCCACTGAGGCATAAACTGAGACTCTTCCCCTCCGCCAGCTAAATAATAGCGCTTCATTTCTTCGCGATCCCAGCCACCAAAGCCACGGGCCAGCCAAGCTTCCATTTGTTTTATGTAGGCCTGCTCCGCCGGGCTCTCGTAAGGTGGAAAGAATGGAGTGCATTTATCAGAGAGATAAACCTTGATCTGCCGTGCTCCGAGCTGAGCTAAATAGCCAGGTATCAAATCTCCCTCAGAATTAAAACCCAAACCAAGATTGCTTTTACCACGTTCGATGAGGAACCCAAACTTGAGCTTCTCCATCAATTCTTCCACCGACGAGGTTTTAATTCGATGATCAAAAATCGAACGATTCGCGAAATTATTGGGTTCAGCAGCGAGAAGAATTCCGTTGGGTTTCAAAACCCGAAGCATCTCGCGCAGACAAATTCTAGGATCTTTCAAATGAATCAACAATGTCTGGCAAGTCACCATATCAAAGCTCTCATCTGCAAAAGGCAAAGAAAGCGCATCCCCGACTTGGTATTGAAAGCGATCGGCAATTCCCTGTTTTTGAGCTCTCTGGTTCGCTTTTTCAATGGAGGTTGATTCAAAATCAATGCCCTGCAACTGCGTTCTCTGATTAAGGATACGGGCCCATAGCTGGCCCCAATGCCCAATACCGCAGCCGACATCAAGGACTGTCCGAACAGACCCCAGCTCCAAGCGTTCGGCCATCAAACTCAAAAAATCCTCATTCCACCAAAAATCTCTGGTCTCACCAAAATACTCTTCGGAATGGGCCTTGGTTTTTACTTGTTCGTCCGACATGGACTCTCCCCTCTCATAAGCACTGGGCCAAATCGATCAATATTCGACCCTCATGGTCAGAATCGTTCGAAAGCTTCTAGCAAAAGTTATTTACCAGGATAACACATTGCCTTATCATTTGTAGATTTTTCGCCTCCCTGTCTTATCTCCATCAAGCGTTTTGGATTTGCCGCACTTTGTTTTTTTACTCCTTCCGATATCCAAAAAGACCCATTATAGGAGTCCCTATGAGCCAGTTTCATGAACAACTTAGAGATCATATCCAAAATGAGTTCACCCGAAGACGTCGGACCAATCCTCATTATTCGCTAAGAACTTTCGCTAAATTTTTAGAGGTTGACTCGTCAACCTTATCTCAGATTTTTAACGGTAAGCGCGGAGTTACCATGAAATTATGGGAGCGCATTAAAGATAAAATACCAGAGACTCGACCGCTCCATAAATCGCCAAATGACACCGTTCCGGTTTATCAGCTTCTCTCTCAGGATGTCTTTTCGCTTATCGCAGATTGGTATCATTTTGCCATTTTAGATCTCACCCTGTTGCCTGATTTTAAACTCAATTCAAAGTGGGTCGCCAAACGATTAGGAATTGCCCCTGTCGACGCCAAGATGGCTCTGGAACGACTGATACGACTTGGGTTATTGCGAAAAACAAATGGAACGTATAGAAAAGCGGAGTCCCATTATGTGAATTACCAGGAGGGACAAACCTCTGAGGCGCATAAAGAATACCAACGCCAAATCCTACGACTTGGGCTCAGGGCCATTGACCATACACCGCCGCACCTCAAAGATATCACCGCCATCACGATCGCTGGAAATACAAAAAAAATAAATAAGGCCAAAGAACTGATTAAAAAGTTCCGCCGGGAGCTGTGCCAACTGATGGAGGATGGCGAAGGCGATGAAGTTTTTCATTTTGCCCTTCAACTGTATCCGGTCACAAATCACTCTTCAAATCCACGTAAAGACTAAGGAGAATTTATCTATGAAATTTCATGTTTTTTTGGTCATTCTCATCTGCTGTAGCTTTCAAACAACGACCATTGCTGGAAACGAGTCAGGAGGCGGTGGCAATATCCAGCCAAGAAAAATGAAAGTTAATGATTTCGACGATTTTTTTTCAACACCTTATGACGGAATTGATGCGAGCACATTAAAATCTAATTTAATTTATGCCTTTCAAGGCCTCGAGCGCCAAGCCTGGCTATCCCCAGGCCTAACACCTGAAATCCTCACCAAACTCTTTGGTAGCAACACCGCACGAGGACCGATTTACAGAATCATAAACAAAATGTCGGTGGTGAATGCAAAAGACAAGGCCTGCGTTGATCCCCTCACAGGGGAAGATGCTGATGGCTCTGCTCATTTGGCGACAATGTCGATTTGCCTTTCAACCTATCGGTTATCCAAAAAGCTTTATGCGGGCCAGGCGTTCATTCCATTCATCAATCTTGCCATGCATGAGGCCGCCCATCTTGCCGGGCTCGAAGAAAAAGATATGAAAGACATCAATGTTGTGGCCGATGAGACTGGTCTAGGGTTTCAACCTACTTTTAACAATATGGTCCTTCAGTTAGACAATATCATAGGTTCAGGGTTTAAACTGGAGGTCATAGCGGCCGACTCAGATTCAAAGAATCTAGAGGTCTGCAGGGAAATCGATTTAATGAAGGAGTCCGTTCAAACTTTTCTGAATGCAATGGCATCATTGGACCGACAGCGCCTAAGTTATTTTAACAAAAAAACATCAACTCAGTTGTTGAATAAAATTAGTTATGAAGACTTTATTTATTCAGCCGAACTTTGCCTGAATTTTCCGGCCAACAGGATTTCACTCATCGCTCTTGGAAAGAAATACAAAGACATTAGTCAAATCGTCTATAGCGATAAAGATTATCCCTTTCAAAAGTAGGTCTATCAAAAAAAAGCATTGGGTGACCAATTGGTCACGTACAGTCCGTAACGATTTTTTTTTGCAGAGATGGCGTCGAGATCTTTTGAGTCATTAAGGCAGTAGGACTCAGGACTATCCAGGGCTGCTAGTCCAAGGACGACTAACCAAAATGGTTCAAGAAAGATCAAGTCAGGTATGCACAAAAAATGGCGTTACGGACTATAGGTAGGCATTAAATTCAAAACAACTCAATCATTCCTACTTTTCTGGCTCTTTCTTTAGAATCTGAACTAAGATTACCCTTTTTTGTGATAAAAAATTCCCAGGTTTTTACCAAGAGGCTGTATATGAAAAAAACTCTTTTACTTACTATTTTATTTTTCTCTTATTCGCCCGTCACTCTTGCTGAAACTGAGGGAGAACGACTTATTAGTTACCTCAGCGATAAAGGCCTACAGGAATCTATTTTGATTGGAACGACTAAAGACGGCAGTCGATGTACACTGAAATTGGGCGGCCGTTTTATAAATTATCACGTCGATGGCGGCCAGTCGGGCGGAATGGTTGCATCCTCTCTAAATCAAAAGGTTTGCCCACTCGATTCTGAGCTACCAGTTGCAACAACCTTTGTTGGATATGAGGCTGATGACAATGGCTTTGCCGCCACCACGTTTCTTGAAGGGAACGATGGATCCATCATTGGATTTATCTTTTATGAACCTGAATTTAAACTCGGTGTCACATTTGAACACTCTCGCTCGCGAAGCTGCCATCATCTGCAGAACCGCATTAAAGAAAGTCAATTTACTATGGCTTGTTATTTTCAGCCATGACAAATTTAAATTAGAATGAACACCATTTTATTTAATTCCCTTGAAGATGGCGTTATTCCAG
>JBILOD010000423.1:0-3992 GCA_044374645.1 Pseudobdellovibrionaceae bacterium
ATTGGTGAAGACACCAACGTGCAAGATGGCGTAGTGATTCATGCGCTTAAACAAAAATGGATTACAATTCATAACGAAAAATGGGCTGTTTATATTGGTTCAGGAGTATCATTAGCGCACCAAGCCCTTGTTCACGGCCCTTGCTATATTGGAGATCGAACCTTCGTTGGATTCAAAGCGGTAGTTCATGACTCCATCGTTGGTAAAGGTTGTTACATCGGCATCGGAGCCACGGTTGTTGGGGTTGAGCTTCCTGATGAACGATATGTCCCTCATGGAGCTGTGATTGATAGTAAAGAAAAGGCGCAGAGTCTGCCGCGAGTGAGCCCAATGCATCAGCATTTCAACGAAGATGTGGTGGAAGTGAATAAAGGCCTAGCCGAGGCCTATCGGGAGTTGAGTTACAATAAATCGACATGATTTGAGGAGATAATAGATGCAGATTGATATTTTAAGTATTTTGTTTGGTGTTGGATTGGGTCTTGGGGCGTTGTCCATAGTATTCTTGTGGTTGTCCCACTTCGAAGTGGAGGAAGGTCACCTCGCAGCTCTTACGCGTTTTGGGGCTACCGTTGCTGACTCCACAAAGAACCAGACGGTCAATGACAAGGACAACTTGGATTTTGTTGAGAAACAACCAATGACTGTTTATAGCCCCGGTTCTCATTGGAAATGGCCTTGGGATCGGGTCATTAAATTTTCCACCATGGAGCGGGTGATAGATCTCTCGGGCGAAAAAGGTGGAAAGTACGCTATGGCCGCAGATGGAACAGTGTTGCGACTTGACTCCAAGATTCGCTTTTTCCCTAAGGCTAATGACTATTATTCCTATCTTTTTGAGTTGAAGAATCCGATGGGTCATATTCGCGAGATGTTTACTTGTATCATTCGTAATGAAATCGCGAATTTTAGGACTGTGCCTTCGGCCAATGAAGAACTGTTGGGTTCCTATGCAGTGATTCGCCGTGAACGAAAGCGTTTGAATGAACAAGTTGAATTTATCTGCCGAAATCAGATCGGGGGAGACTACGGCATTCAGTTTCGTGGGGTGGATTTGATCGATATTGTTCCGCCTCAAGAACTTGAGTCGGCTTTAAATGGTATCCAAAATGCCAAGACAGAAGCGGATACCATGTATGCGCGCGCAGAAGGGGATGCACGTCAAAAAATTGTAGCCGCCGAGCAGGGTGTGGAGATTGCGAAGATAAGGGCGGAATCAGTCGCTCTCGAACTCCAGATGCTGGGAAAAATGGTGAGAAAGCTTATCGCTGAAGGAAATGTAAATCATTACTTGTTCCACCGCAAAACGGAACTTGTTGGTGACTCTAAAATGGTCTTTTTACAGAAAGGAGATGCACAATGGTAGCGTCATCAGTGGCGATGGGAATTTGTGCGACACTTGGTCTCGCAGTCCTAGGGTATTGGTTCTTTGATAGGCTCACTATGCAGGTTCAAGAGCAGTCGGAGAGTTTTCTTTTAAGTTTTGGAAAGTTAGAAAAACGGCTATCGCGACCAGGCCTCCATTGGACACCCTCGCGTTTATTGCCATGGGTCAGCTGCATTTCTGTTTCTAAGCAAATTGACTATCGAACTTATCGAGGAATTCAGGTGAATGATCGGTATGGTACGACGGTTGTGGTGGATCTATGGTTGGAGTTTCGGATTTCAGAGCCCTATCGAGCGCTCATTAGTGTCGAAACTTGGGAAGAAGTTTTGCAGAGTGTGGTGGTGCATTCGACCGCCTCGATCCTGTGCTCTCAGACTGTCGAAGAAATCTTGAAACACCGAACGGAGTTGGCTGAACAGCTCCAGGCCAGTATTGCACTGGAGACAGAGCGATGGGGGATTACACTCACCGGTGCTATGATTCAAAATATTGGACTTCTACCAGAAATATCAAAACAGTTTTTTCAATCGGTAGCTGCTCGAATTGAGAGAACAACCGCATTAGTACGCGAAGAAGGACGCTTGCAGGTCGCAAAGCTTGATGCCACAACGGCCCATAAAGTGGCTGAGCTTAACGGTCTAGCAAGATCACAAATGCCTATGGAAATCGGCAAATTCTATCAAACCCTAAGTACGGATCCTGTACTGCTTGAAAAGTTTAAAGCATACTGGGAGCTGAATAACCTTGATCCGCGCAAAACTGTTACATTTAATGGATTTACCGAAAGCCCCATCGGGGCTGTTGAAGCGACAAAAGCCATTGAATCGATGATGTCTCATTAAGACTCAGTATGGAAGATCGCGGGGGCATTCCCCGCGAACCGTATGCTACATAGATTCTGCTGAAAAAGTGCCAAATTCAAGGCGGCAAGCTTCAAATCGAACGAGGCGTAGCAGGGCGGGGTTTCCCCTCTGTGAAGGGGTGCCCACGTTGAGTGAGAGATGAAGCGCAGCCAACGCAGAAGTTGGACTTTTAAAGCGGAATCTACATAAAGTTTGTTTTTAGTGACTGATCCAGTCGGTGCTGTTCAAGTCCAAGTTCAATGATTCTTGTGATCAAATCAGTGTATCCAAGGCCAGACTCCTCCCACATTTTCGGGTACATGCTAATATTGGTAAAACCAGGAAGGGTGTTGATTTCGTTCAAATAGATTTCGCCGTTTTCATGCACGAAAAAATCGATGCGGGCAAAGCCACTGGCATTAATGGTACTAAAGGCCTTTGCCGCGAGGGCTTTAATTTGGTTTTTGGTGGCCTCAGGCAGAATGGCCGGAATGATGATTTCGGCACCATTCTCATCCAAATATTTCGCTTCGTAGGAGTAAAATTCGGCAAGAACGCGGACCTCGCCAGGTTCAGAAACCTTCGGCGAATGGCCTAAACCCAAAACAGATATTTCAATTTCGCGTCCAGGAATAAATTTTTCAGCAATCACTTTCGTATCATAGGCAAAGGCATCTTGAAGTTTGGTTTCGTAATCCGCTTCAGATTTGATTTTGTGAACACCCACCGAAGATCCCGCATTTGCGGGCTTTATGAAAAACGGACTTCCAAGGCGCTCTGCGAGGTCTTTGAAAGAGTAGGGTTGCCATGGGCGCAATAAAACATAAGGGGAGTTAGGTATTCCGGCCTGTGTGAAAATTTTCTTCATGACATCTTTATCCATGCCGGCGGCAGAGCCGAGCACGCCGCAGCCAACGAAGGGAATATTGAGCATTTTCAGAAGACCCTGCACACATCCATCTTCACCAAAAGTGCCGTGGAGAATTGGGAAGGCAACATCCACAGAGATTGTTTTAGCCGCTGACTCAATCTCGAAAAACAAACCGTGTCCCTGCTCGACAGTGAAGCCAAGGCGAGGAAAGTGGGTGGCGATTTCGGAGTCGACCAATGATTTGATCCCGCCGATTTCATTAAAGAGATACCAGGAGCCCGACTTACTGATTCCAATCAATACCAAATTAAATTTATTTTTATCCAAGGCAGCGGCGATGTTGCGAGCTGAGTTAATAGAAACTTCATGTTCTGCTGAGCGCCCACCAAATAGAAGGGCCACATTGATTTTTTTCATTGATGCATTTCCTTTGTTTTTTTCAAAATACTAATCAGTCGTAAATTCGAATTTGATTAAGCCATTTCTACAAGTTCCCTTACAAGGCCACTGATACCCTTGAACACTAGATGGGGAAGGGTGTCGTACATATAGGCGGGCGTGGTTATGACTTTATGAAGTCGATCAGTGATAAAATCCTCAACGGGACAGTCCACATGTTTGGCGCCGGTTTTTTGAATTTCGGCAGACACCTCTTTGTCATTCCCAATGGTAACGGTGACGTTTTCAGAGCCCAAGACTCTTGCCACTAGGGTTGGAGCAATGCATATGGCACCAATGGGCTTACTGGCTTTATGGAAAGACTTAATGATGCGCTCTACTTCTGGGTGGATTTCGCAGCGTGAGCCCTTGCTTCCCCAATTCGAAAGGTGGATGGCAGCACCAAAGCCTCCCGGCAAAACCACAGCATCAAACTGATTTTCGTTGAGATCTT
>JBILOD010000424.1:0-3991 GCA_044374645.1 Pseudobdellovibrionaceae bacterium
GTTCCTACATGGCGGTTGCCATTGAGCAGGGCAATATTCGTGCGATGCTGGGTGGTTTTTTTGCCGTGGTCGTGTTGATTTTAGGAATGGATTTTGTGGTTTGGCGTCCGATCATTGCTTGGACTCGACGATTTCGCCTGGATGAGTCTCCCGAAGCTTTCCAGGAAATTCCTTTCATGCAGCTTTTATTGCAGGAGTCAAAGATTGTCCGTATTGTTGATCATCTGTTAAAGCATTTTTGGAATCCCAGTTTTCATACCAATAATAAAAAGCAAAAAAAGCAACGTTCGCCAGTGGCCTGGATTCAAAAACTGCTCCGTCAGATAGATGAGATTGAGTGGATTGATCATTTCCAGATTTTTGGACGTCTATTTCTATTGGCGGGAATCATTTTTGTTCTTTGGGTGTCGAGCAAGATTTTTAACTACATTGAGGGTATCACGTTAGATGAAGCTTTGCTCATCCTTAAATCCACAGGATTGACTTTATTACGAGTTCTGGCGTGCTTATTGATTTCCGTTCTTTGGACTGTTCCATTTGGGTTGTGGGTTGGTTTGTCCTCAAAGCGCACTCGGATTTTTCAGCCTCTCATACAATTAGCAGCCTCCTTTCCCGCACCGATACTCTACCCCTTGGCCGCAGCGGTTTTGAGTTTTCTCGGAATCGGTTTGGGGGTTGGAAGTGCATTGCTAATGCTCTTGGGAGTTCAATGGTACGTGCTCTTCAATGTTTTAGCTGGTGCTACAATGATCTCTCGCGAACTTCGTGAAACGTTTTTGCTGGTAGGTCTTTCTAAATCCGACACATGGAAAAATCTTTATATCCCTTCGATTTTGCCGAACTTGGTGACGGGTGTAGTGACCGCTGGAGGGGGAGCATGGAATGCGAGTATCGTCGCTGAAGTCATACACTATAATAATCAAGTGCAATCCACTATGGGTATCGGTGCGCTGATTAGTGAAGCTACGTCTCAAGGTAATTATCCGCTGTTGGCGGGATCTCTCGTTGCGATGATGGTGGTCGTGGTCGGTTTTAACCGTTTAGTTTGGCATCGCATTTATGACTGGGTTGATCGTCGTTATAGGTTTGAAAGGTAGAGGTGAGATACGTGTCGGGACCATTAGTGCCTATGCTTGAATTGCGAAACGTCTATCAGAGTTTTCGCCTCGAATCGGGACGAAAACTCAAAGTGCTTGATAATATTAATTTGTCGCTCTACGAAAATGAAGTGCTTGTATTGTTGGGCCCCTCAGGTTCAGGTAAATCAACCTGCTTGAGATTGATGGCGGGACTGTTGGAGCCAACTCATGGTAAAGTTTATTCTCACAATGAACCTCTCGAAGAAGTTAATGATGAGGTGGCTCTCGTATTTCAAAGCTTTGCCTTATTGCCTTGGTTGAATGTGGCCGATAACGTTGCCTTAGGCTTGAAGCCAATGGGTTTACCTGAGGACGAAGTAGAACAACGAGTAAAAAAAGCGATCGATCTTGTCGGACTGGAGGGGTTCGAAGAAGCCTATCCAAAGGAACTCTCGGGTGGGATGAAACAGCGAGTGGGTTTTGCGCGTGCTCTTGTTATGGAGCGTCCAGTTCTTTGCTTGGATGAACCATTCAGCGCCCTTGATGTCTTAACGGCGGAAACACTTCGTAAAGAGATTTTGAATTTGTGGTTATCTCGTAAGACGGCGATTAAGTCCATCGTACTCATCACACACAATATCGCAGAGGCGGTTTCGATGGGGAGCCGTATTTTGGTTATGGGCTCTAATCCCGGTCAAGTTCGTTATACCATTCGTAATGAATTGCCGTACCCACGCGATGAGAAAACGGCGTCTGTAAAATCTTTGGTTGAAATCATTCGAGACGTTCTAACTGAGTCGATCATTCCGGATGCTCCTGAGTGGGTACCACCAGCCTTGCAGGGAACGGGTTTTGAAGCTCCTCCTAATGTGAATATGACCGAAGTGGTGGGCTTTCTCGAAGTGGTCATGGAAGATGGCGGACGGGCCGATGCATTCAACTTAGCGCAAAAGCTCACTAAAGATTCATTAAATATTCTCCTGATGGCAAAAGCCGCCGAGCTGTTGGATTTCGTGGACACCCCTAAGAATCAAATCGTTTTGACCGACCTTGGTCGAGCCTTTGTTAAAGCTGATGTGAATCAGCGTAAGCGGATGATTCACGAAGGATTGATGCAGTTGAAGCTCACACAGCAATTTTACCAGCGTCTTTCAAACAGCGAGGGTGGAGCCATGGGGCGAGACGAGGCGATTCAAACCATTCACGAATGGTTACCCAATGAAAATCCAGAAGACGTTTTTGATACTCTCGTGCAGTGGGGTCGTTACGGAGAATTGTTTGGTTACAATGACGACATCAAAGAGGTTTATATTGACCGAGGCGAATCCTGAGATAGGGTTGTCCGGAGGTGAAGCTGTCGTTCCGAATGGTGGAGTTGCCCGTCAATGTACTAATCTGTATTGGATTTTAGAGGTTGCATTGGCGATGCCGGATGATGGAAAAATTGAATATTTATAAGTTTTGGATTGGATTAGGCTTCATTTTAGCCTTTACGGGCCAGGTTAGTATGGTGATGGCCGAGGCGCTTACTTCTGAAGAGAAAAAAGATCTAGTGGCAGGTTTGGTGGATCATCATGAGGTCTTACAATGGGTATTTTCGTCAGAGGCTGATGTTGTCAGGAGAGCGGAAATGCTGGCCAGAGTGACAGATCAATTAAACTCCAATCCCAGGGTTCCTTGTGATCAACAGTCACTTAAAAAAAATATTTCAGGTTCAGAGGAAGTACCTCCATCGGTAGTGCTAGGGCTCTGCAAAACTGAAAAACTAAGACGTTTATGCCGAACGGGCCAGGCGCCGAGCTTTTGCTTCTCGAAGCCGTCGGAGGGGATCTAACCCCTTTTCGATAGTTTCAAGGAGACTCTCAAATTCAAAGGGTTTTTCAATAATCGCAAGGGCGCCCAACTTTTTGGCCCTGGCTTCTTTTTCTGGGTCCACGTCACCGCTAATAATGATAAAGGGAATTTCCACAAGGTTGCTTTGTAAATCTTCGATGAGATGAAAACCATTCTCGCCGCCAAGGTTAACGTCGCAGACCACGACATCGATAAACTCTCGCTTAAGTTGCTCCATAGCTTCTTTGATATTGATGGCGGTAGAAACTTTCACTTGATGGGAGAGCAGAGTGGTCATTAACTCCAGGGTGTCTGCATCATCGTCGATTACCAGTATTCTGCGGTCCATACAACGCTCCAATTTATGTGAAGATATCCTTTCTTATATTATTAATTGAGATCACTGTTTGTTCAAGGGTGACATGTTTAATAATTAACACTATTAAGCTTGTAAAGGTCACTTGATACCAGGATTGAATATATCGTAATAGGAGAATAGTTTTGGTCAGAACTCGACTTAGCAACGCTAGACCATTCTCGAGTTGAGAAGAACAAAACGTTTATGTATTGCTCGTTTGTTTCATTCTGAATCGAGTTTACCAGGTTGGAGAACAATGAAAGACGTTATTCTTTGCAGGCAGCTCGAACGATCATTTCTGAGCTATAAAAAACAAAATGGAGTGTTGAATTCAATTAAAGGTTTTTTTCAACGTCAGCATATCGAGAAAAAGGCATTGCTACCGTTGAATCTGAAGGTCGAAGAAGGCATCATTGTGGGGTTGGTGGGTGCCAATGGAGCAGGAAAAACCACATTGTTGAAGCTGCTGTCGGGGCTCATTCATCCCACAGGAGGATCGGTTGAAGTCTTAGGGTATCGTCCTTACGAGCGCGCACCGGAGTTTTTGCGGCAGATTAGTATTTTGCTCGGCCAGAAAAATCAACTTTGGTGGGATATCACCCCGCTGGATAGTTATAATCTCTTGGCGGCCATATATGGCCTTGATGAAAAGTGGGCCAACCAGAGAGTGCATCTTTTGTCGGAAATGTTGGGCTGCACCCAACAACTCAACATCCAATTG
>JBILOD010000425.1:0-3986 GCA_044374645.1 Pseudobdellovibrionaceae bacterium
ATTTTTTGATCTGTAGAGGCGCAATTTTGAGCCTTAGCCGGCAGCTAAGGAGAAAAATTGCAACGACTACAGGCAAAAAAGTAACGAGACAATCTGTTTTCGCTAACTCCGAACAGACTCTATTTAAATAGGTTGCCAATTGGCGGGAGGAGTTTATGTCACAGAGACAGTTATTAGTCGCATTGCTAGGGCTGACTTTAGGGTCATGTAATATGAAGCCGGTCAAGGTGAGTGAAAAGACGGTTCCACGGCAGCCAAAGGTGGAGTCAGAAGCACTCATTCGTTTTGATTACAAAACCGGAGAGCTAAATGCGCTTTGCCAACAGACGCTCAGTGATTTTCGCCGTCAGATGGAAGAGTGGCGCACAAACTATCAGTCCAAAAAAACCGATGTGGAAACGTTGTTAAAGTTTGAAGAGACCATGGCAAATTTGGGAGATGCCATTTCTCCTCTGAATTTTATGGGAAATGTTTCAACCTCCGAAAAGACCCGCGAAGAATCTTCTAAATGCGAAGAGGCTGCTGGCGTGGTAACCAACGAGGTGTTCACTAATCGGGAGAACTATGAGTTGATTAAAAATGTAAACGCTCAAACTCCGGATCAGATTCGTCTGTTGCAAGAAACAAAGTTCACTTTTGAGATGAACGGGATGGCTTTGCCTGACGCCGATCTTAAAAAATTCAAGGAAAAACTCGACCGTCTTTCTCAGCTTTCAGTGCAGTTTTCACAGAATTTAAATAACGATGTTTCAACTGTTAGTTTTAAGGAGGCTGAGCTTCAAGGGGCCAAGTCAGATTTCTTGGGACGCCTCAAGAAGGATGCGCATGGTAACTATATAGTTACTACCAAGACTCCGGATTATTTGCATGTTATGGAAAATGTCTCCGTAGCCGAGTCACGCAAAAAGATGTTGTTCGCATTTAATAATCGCCAAGCGACCACTAATACCCCAATCTTGCAGGAAGCGATTAGATTAAGAGCGGAATTGGGTAAGCTTCTTGGTTATCCCACTTATGCAGATTATGCCCTTCGTCAAAAAATGGCTGGAAATAGCAAAGCTGTATTTAGCTTTCTTGAAGGCCTGAAAAAGAAGCTGCCGGCAAAAAATCAAAGTGATTTGAAAACTCTTGCTCAATTCAAAGCGCGGGTTCTGAAAGATCCATCGCCCCTGGTGACTTGGGATATTGCCTATTTGGCAAACCAGCTCAAGATTCAGAAGTACGAAGTGGACGAAGAGGTTGTTCGTGAGTATTTCCCGGCTCAATATGTGGTGGATCAAACATTGGATGTTTATTCAACATTATTGGGCGTGATATTCCGTCGAGTGGTCGGCGCTCCAGTGTGGGCCCCTCAGGTTGATCTCTATGAGGTGAGTGATAAGACGACCAAGCAAGTGATCGGTTATTTTTACGCGGATTTGATTCCTCGTGAAGGCAAATTTGGCCACGCGGCGGCGATGTCGCTGATTACCGGTAGAGAACTTAATTCTGGAGACAAGAGCTACCAAAAGCCCATTGTGGCAATGGTAGCTAATTTCAGCCCGGCGGCACCTGGAAAGCCTGTGTTATTGACACACAATGAAGTTGAGACGTTTTTCCATGAGTTTGGTCATATCGTCCATTTTGTCTTAACCAAAGCCAAGTATGCGAGCCTGGCTGGATTTAATGTGAAGTTCGATTTTGTTGAGGCTCCCTCGCAAATGTTAGAAAACTGGGTCTGGCAAAAGCCCATACTTAAAAAAATGTCCCAGCACTATTTGGATCCTAATAGAAAACTGCCAGACGGTCTCATTATGCGCCTTCAAAAACTTAAAATGTTTAACTCAGGCATTCAATACACTCGACAGTTAGTGTTAGGTCAGTTTGATATGAACATTCATACCAATCCTAGTCTCGATGTGACAGAAGAGTATGAAAAACTCTATCAGAGTCTCGTGGGTCTGAAAGTACTTGAAGGGTCGCACTTTCCAGCGACTTTTGGTCATATGATGGGAGGATACTCGGCTGGTTATTACGGCTACCTATGGTCTCAAGTTTTCGCAGAAGACATGTTTTCAGTCTTTCAGCGTAAGGGAATTTTAAATCCAGACGTAGGAATGAAGTACCGTACAATCATTCTTGAATCTGGCAATATGCGCGATCCGATGGATTTGATTAAGGCTTTTCTGGGACGAGAGCCCAACAGCCGGGCATTCTTCAAAACCCTTGGAATATAAAAAATCTTGGTATTTAGGGGTTGCTGAGCTGTGAGTAGATCTTCTTTAGGGATCGAGCCAGGGGCTCCGCAGGTTGGAAATTCAAATATCGTTTAAGATCGGCCAGGGCTTCAGAGATCTGGCCAAGTTCTTTATGTAAGTAGGCTCGGCGGAGCAAAGTCTTGGGGTCGGCCGTTTTCAAGGACAAGATTAAATCGCAAATCCTAAGCATTTGGTTAGTGGCATTGCGTGGGTCTAGTTGTTTCTGGAGGAACTCCAAATAGGCGAGCAAGAGGTCAGAGAAGTCTATACGGCGAATTTTTCCAAAATCGAAAATGAGATCGAGAACCTCTTGTGTATCGAGGAGGCGTCCATCATCATCCAAGGAAATATACTGGCATTCACCATCAATCTCAGTTTTTAGCGTTAGGTGTTGTCCTAGAAGAACAAAGCTAAGATTGATTCCGGTAAGTTGAGCAAAGTTCTGCATTGCTAAGCCCATTAAAATTTGAGGGGCAATGGACTTTTTTAAGACTCTCGCTTTGTCTTCAAAGAGAAACCTCCGCAAATATAATAGACGTTCTTTGGGGGACAGATTTTCAAGATGAGAGGCTTTAATTTCAAAGGTCCAGAACTGAAAACGTTTCTTAAGGCGTTGGATCGATTCATCGGGTTGGATGATCTGTTTGATCTGCAAAAAAGCATCAAGAGGGCCAATCTCTTTGCCCTTTACCGCTCTCACAATTTCTTCTAGCCTTCGAACCTGTTCGATGGACGTCACCATAAAGAAGTCACAGTCTGTAGAAGCTTGCGTCACTTTTCAATATAAACAAATATCGCACCGCAGATAAATGGGGCTCGACAATTGTCGGAACTTGGTCTGGTTAGTAAGAAAACAGAGGTATTATCACTAAATAAAAATAGAATTGTGGCATGGAACCAAAAATCGCAGCTCTTGAAAAGAAAATCTCCGAACTAGAAAAGGACCTTGTTCTTAAGGAGCAAGACCTTCTCCGTTATAAAACCGAACTCACCAAGGCGAATAAAAGCCTGGAAAAACTAATCCTTCAAGTCACTCAAGAGTTGCGAGTTGCGTCGCAAATTCAGCGAGTTTTAGTCCCAACGGAGTATCCGAACATTCAGGGGGTGGAGTTTAGTACCAAATTCATTCCCGGCTCCGTTAAGGGTGGCGATTATTTCGACATTTTTGAACATGATGATCGTCTTAAGTTTGGCGTTTTAGTTTCCTGCTCATCAGGGTACACAATGTCAGCGTTATTTCTCTCTGTATTATTGAAGCTTGCTGGTCAAATGGAAGCCCGAAGGGGCGCCGAACCCGACCTTGTCTTAAAAAAAATGGTTTCAGAATTGCTCCCCAATATGCAGGCGGGAAAAGATCGAGCTAGCTTGTTCTACGGAGTCATTGATCGCAGAACTTTTGAGATGCAGTACTGCCAGATTGGCAATAATGTTGTCCTGGCTGTTGACGGTGAGACGGGCAAGATGACCGCTTTGACCAGCGATGCCCCACCAATTATAAAAGGATTCAAAACAGAATTGACCAACCGTTCGATTATGTTAAACCCGTGTGATCGATTAATAATCGTGAGTGAAGGGGTCGTGAAAACGACAAACCCAGGGGGAGAGGCTTTTGGTTTAGATCGACTGAGTCAGGCTATTATGAAAGCGCCTAAATCGGGAGTTCATGAAATGCGAAATGAGCTTCTTTATCAGTTGGAAAAATTCGCCGAATCCAACGAGTTCCCTGAAGATGTTACGGTTGTGGTGACT
>JBILOD010000427.1:0-3951 GCA_044374645.1 Pseudobdellovibrionaceae bacterium
CTGAGTCTTTAAATAGGAGCGAAAAGACTGATAGAAATAACTTGAATCCTCTATCCCTAAATCAATTTGAATGGATTCAACGGGCTTTTCTTTGAAGAGCATATCCACTGAGGCTTGAATCATGCGTAGGCCATTACGGTAGCGCACCGGACTCAAACCATAGTCTTTTTTAAACTGGCGGCTTAGATAAGCAAATGAGTGATTCAATGGCTTTACTAATTCCTGGAGGCGCCCCCATGAACGAAACTCTTTGTCTATTTGCTGTTTCACTCTCTTTGAGCAGGGGCGCGCCACATCCTCGATCAGAGTGGCGAGATGTTGTCGTGCTTTCACCCACTGTAAAATGGCAGAGGTGGGTTGGGCCAATAGGACCTCGGCCTTCGCGCCAAAGTCTTCAAGATTAAACAGCAAGGGCCGTCCTTGAATTTCTGTGCAGATGGGTTCTTGGCTAATTAAATAATTCCAGTTTATTTCCGCGGAACAAATCCTCCATTGGAGTGTGGTAAAATGCGGCAAAAACAAAACCATTTTACCTGTCAGAGGCAACTCTGTTTTACCACTCTTTACAAAACCAGCATTTTCCGGAAATTCGAAAAACCCGAGGGACCAAAAATCGCCATGAATATCCACTTCAGTACGCATAGAGGAATAATGGTGGGAGCGATAAATAACTTTTGTCTTGTCATCCTTATGATGAACAACACTGCTATAAGACTTAGCGTGTATTGCATTTTCGCTCATATTCTAGAATCTAACGACTCTTGTCCAGTGTTGGCAATGAAAGAATGAATTCCAACAAAAGGTCAAATTAGCCCGTAGTTCTGAAATCCGCCAAAAATTACTCTATGAGGTATGAAAACTAAACTCATTGAAAAGTGGATTCAAGAGGCCCGTTGGTCGCCGTCCGGTGGTAACAATCAACCCTGGGATGTTCTGTTGCAAGAACAACAGGATCAGGTGCTGCTGAAATTGCGCATACGGCCTGAACTTAAACAACACCCTACCTACGCCGACCCTTGGGGAGCAGGATCTCTCCTGGCCCTTGGTGCCTTTTTTGAAACCCTGAATCAAACAGCCACATTTTTCGATATACAGTTGAACGCCCCAGCTTACATTAACATGAATTCCAATCAAAATTCGAATTATTGGGATGCTGAAATTCACGCCGTTATCAAACCGGCAACAACTCGAACAGATCAGCCTAACCTGCCCAATTATTTTTCTTCTCGCACCACGAATCGTTGGCCCATGCACACACACGCCCTCCCTCCACAGTTTTTTCAACAATGGCAGGATTGTGAACAAACCGCCCAAATCCTCCTACGGGACCTGACCGCCAAGCGTTCAGCGTTGATTCCGATTTATCGCGAACTCGCCTTTATCCGCATGCATAATCAATTCTTATTTACAGAGCTAATGCAGGAAATTTTCAATCAGCAACAACATCCTGAACGGGCAGATGGATTGCCCTTTGAAACCCTCGGTTTGCCGAAATTTACAACATGGCTCTTAGGATTTATTCAACATCGCAAACTACACTTTAAGAGTCGCTTCGCCAACCATCAAAGCGTCGTCGATTCCATTGATACGCCACTGACTCAATGTGGTCATATCTTTTATATTGAGGGACAATCAAACTCTCCTGAATCCTGGTTTTTAGTCGGTCGACAGTTTCAAAGAATTTGGTTATTGGTGGAAAAGAATCAGTATGCCCTTCAACCGATCGCTTATAATCTCATCGCCTTTAATCACCTACACCATCCTGAGCAAAGCTTCCTCGACCAAACCGAAAACCGCTGGCTGCAGAAGGCCATGGCCGAGGCAAGTCACCACCTGCAGCTCAACTACCACAAAGCTGGAATTCTGTTTCGCATTGGTCAGCCAAAACGCCAGGCGCAGCGTTCGCCACGTCGAACGGTGCCCATCCATAGTGAGTCCCAAAACTACCAAGCTGCCCTTTAAAAACTGTCATTCATTCAATTTGATCCAGAATAAACGATCAAGGAATTTCCTTTAAAAGGCCATTGGCAGTGGCTGCAAAGGTGTCGGTATTGATCAAACTGACCGCATTTGGCCCACTAATGAGGCCAATAAAAAGAACATCATTTCCAATAAAAGAGGAATCAATATTTTTGAAATTCAAACCATCATCAATCGAAACAGAAAGCCCTGAGTTGGTTGCATAGATGGTATTGCCAATTTGGTTCACATAGCCCACTAAATTCCAGGCGAGGCCATTACTTGTACTAACAAACTTCCATTTTGCACCGAAATTATCGGTCAGGCTTAGTTGTGAAAATGTTCCAACGATCATACGATTTCCCCTACACCACACTGATCGTACGTCATTATGACTGAGTCCTTGGGCGGTAGTTAATTGAGTCCAAGTGGTTCCACTATCAGACGAATACGAAACCCCTGCAGCAGTACCAAGACAAATCAGAGTACCATCAACAGAAACTGACTTTATGTTATTACTGACGATTCCGTTAGCAGTAGTGTAATTGATCCACGAAGAACCGTCATTGTCTGAGGTTGCAAGTCCCACAGATGTGGCCGCAAAAATACGACCGCCCGAGACTGCTAAGTTTTGGATATTATTAGCGAGAAGCCCTTGTGTGGTAGTTAAATTGGTCCAGGTGGCACCATGGTTACTGGAAATGGAGATACCCCCGCCAGTACCCAAATAAATTTTATTTTGATCATACCTCACAAATTTCACATTGTTATTTACAATGCCATTGCTCGTAGTTAGGGTTGTCCAATTCAACCCTCCGTCCGTCGAGTAACTAACCCCAGAAGGAGTTCCGACCCAGATTTCACCATCAACAGATTGCACATCATTAATCGAAAGTGAGGGTAAAACATTAACAGGCGTTTGATTTGACCATGTGAGGCCGGAATCAGTGGTAATGGACATTCCACCAGTAGTGCCCACCATCCAAGTCGTCGCATTCACCATCAGTAATGCCATCGTATTATTTGAAATCAACCCCTGATTTGTTTGAATAGTGTTCCAAATAACCCCCGCATCACTGGAAACAGAAAGCCCATTATCAGTGGCTACCAAAATGACTGACCCCATTGCCACGACATCGTACAGTGAGTTATGCGCCAGGCCTTGCACCGTAGTAAAATTACTCCAACTACTTCCCCCATCGGACGAAATCGAAAGCCCACCTGCGGTCGCTAAATAGATTTTATTACTGTCCACCCTTACTTTTCGAATATTGTTATTGATAATCCCTTGAGTCGTCGTGAAATTGGAAAATGTCGATCCAAAGTCGGTGGTGATCGAAAGGCCGCCCGAGGTTCCGACATAAAGTGTCGACAAATTGTACGCTAAACTATTGACTGAATTGGAGACGAGACCCTGGGCTGTTGTGTAATTGTTCACTGAAATGCCGTTGTTACTCGAGATGCCTAGTCCACCAGGTGTCCCAATAAAAACTCGATCAACCCCATCACACTCGACGGCGTTGCTCTGCGAGTTCGGCAAACCGGTGGTCGAATCCAAAAACGTGTTGCTATTACCTTTGGAATAAATTGTACCACTATTAACTGCTAAAAAGACCCGGTTGCCATTGGCGCAAAGTCCATTGTGAGTGAAGTTTGTAAATTTACCATCACGAGGAGTGATGGATTTCCAACTGGCACCCATATCAGTTGTATAAGCTGAGCTGAAGTCTGTATGAACATAGATTCGATTTGTATTGGCGTCTTTGGTTATCGCGCGGATGTTTTTACTCGGAAGTTGAGTATACGACGGAAGTCCAATTGGCAGAGTCATAAATTTTTTGGGCGGAAAATAATTGAGTGTAAATACGCTACTTGCGAAATTACCGCTGCCTAGCGAATCCTGGGCGACATTCGCATTGATTGAGACTCCGAAAGTTGAAGGGACTGCTGATGTTGGAAATAGAGTGAATGTATAGGTCGTGCCGCTTCCCG
>JBILOD010000429.1:0-3943 GCA_044374645.1 Pseudobdellovibrionaceae bacterium
TGAAGAGCTTGAGGCTGGTGCGTTCGTTGTCGGGGCATTGTTCGCAGCAGCGCCAGTAACACTTGCGGGTTCACGTTTCGACTCGCCATTAGCCTGGGGTTGTTTGTTGGCAGGTGTATCGGAACTTGTGGCCGCAGTATTTGATCCACTTCCTTTGTTGTCTCCTTGAGAATCTTTTGCCGAGTTACCGCCCTTCTCAGGAGCGGGAGCATTCTCGGCCTGACGTTCCTCACGCTTTTCACCCGACTTTGGTTCGGGTTGTTTTTCAGTCTGTGCGCTTTCAGATTTGGCACCTTCTTCTTTTCTTACATCCTCTTTTTGCGCGGTTTCAGTCGAAGTAGTTGGTTCATTCTGTGCGTTCTCTTGTTTTTGGCTCTCTTCAGATTTACTGCTCTCTGCGGCCTTTGGCTCTTCCGACTTTGCGCTGTCCGAATTAGTGTCGCCTGATTTTTGGCCTTCGTCTTTCTTATCGGAACCCTCTTCTTTTGCAGGTGCTGCGCTATCGGGTTTTGGTGCTTCTTGTTTTGTTGGTTCTGCTTGTGATTCGGTCGAGACCTGTTTGAAGTCCTCCGCTGGCATTGCCACCGGTGGCGCAGGAGGTGCTCCTTTTGAGGCGGTTGTCATTTGACCTTGAGTCACAAAAACCGGGTTTAGAATTTGTCCTTTGGGGCCAGGTAAACCCACTGCGACTTTTCCTTCGAAGGTCACAATTCGAGTTTCACGATTCTTTGCAGAGTAGCTCGTGAAGAAGTCCGTACCGCGCACACCCGCTACAGCTGATGGTGTTTTGATATGAAATTTATTTTTCTCACCGTCATATTTTTGTTCAACGGTGGCGCGCACTTTTCCATACACAACATTCAGTTCGACTTGTTTATTATCAGTCGCTGGATCGAAGACGTACTTTTCAAGAGCGATTTTGGTCTCCGGAGATATATTGATAACGTTCTTATCAGCCATCACGATTTTCGCGCGCGAATCAGGACCGGCCGTGATCACATCAGCGGGTAAAACCTTACGCCCGATTTTGGCCTTTTCAGTTTTGCCATCGGCAGAGGTGACTTGCACATCTCCTTTGACCACGGTGAATGTTCCCGAGGTTTCAGCTAAGGCAGATGTCGTTGTCATCAGTAGTAAGGCCACGACTAAAAAGATACTCGCAACCAAATTGTGTTTATACATACATTGCTCCTGACTGTTTAACAATACATCTACTTATCGGAAGATTTGCCGCTAGGCTGAGCCCTTTTCAAAGATTTTATAATTCGCCCCATGTTGGGACACTTTGCGGATCGAATATGGTCCACATGAATCGTTCGAGGGGTTAGTTGTTAAGTGCACCTTCATTAATCCAAGTAGAGACTTTATTGATCAGCCCCGCTGGCGCATATTGAGACATAGGCCCTTGCAATGCTCTATAAAGGCCACTCTTGCTCAGATCTTTGGCCCAAACGGTGGAACGCACACCCTGATAGGTATTGAATGCCGAATGGCAACGAGTGC
Organism: Pseudobdellovibrionaceae bacterium; assembly: GCA_044374645.1. Classification (GTDB taxonomy): domain Bacteria; phylum Bdellovibrionota; class Bdellovibrionia; order Bdellovibrionales; family Bdellovibrionaceae; genus CAUJGP01. The sequence continues at coordinate 1,504 of JBILOD010000429.1, forward strand.
AGTTTGATATGATATCAGGAGAAATGTCGCGACTGAATGAAATGGTGGCGGACCCGTTTGTGGTACCCGAACCTGAACCTGATCCGGTGCCGGAGGAGGTGCTGTCGCAAGGATTCACATTGTCTTGATGGAGAATGGCACTGACGGCAATCACTTGGTCTGAGCCAACAAGATTGTCAAATTCTACGGTGATGGTGGTTTCCGTAGTTAGATCGACATTGCTGGCCATGAGCGAACACTGACTGCTCCCGAGGGAGGTGATAGAGTTCGCCAAGACTTGACCTGACTGACCATTGCGCCCTTGCACGAATATACCATGAAGCGGTTTGAGGTTGAGGCGGTTGTAAGAGGTAAGTGTTCCCTGAATGGTTGATACATCGAGGGAAGAGTAGGTGGGATAAGATGTAGTGGTGACAGCCGTTGTGGTGATTATGACGTCATAAGCGCCAGCGGTGCTGGTGAATTGGTACTCATTCCAGGCTTGATCTTTAGTGATCAGATCGAGATTTATATTACCTGAACCAGAACCACTCGTGTCAGCGGTTGGATTTTTTTGGCACGCCAGAACTGAGATGAGACTGCAAGCTAACACTAAGTTGCGTAACATACGTGCTCCTTTACAAAAACACAGACCCACTTGATACTGAAGCAACTGCTGCGCCAACCTTAACTCATTGAAATTATTGTTCGAGCCTAACTAATTTTAGTTTAAGTGTTAGGCAGATTCAAAATGTCTCCTATAAGGTGGCAATTTGATTGAGATAAAATGACCGCAAATTTTCTGGTCGCTGTTTGCAAGTTCAACAGGGACGAAAATGAGACGCTTTAAAGTTGAGCGCTTAACAGCACTGCGTCTCGATAGGAAAAATATTTCGGCATCGAAACCCGGATTCTGCTTTCCTAATTTTGGTGGTGCAAAACCCGTACACATAGGGTAAGAGACGGTAACAAAATCTATCTATTCCCAGTGCCGCAGAAACTTCCCACACCGAGTTTTTGCATAACTCTTTGCAAGGTTTTGGAGCGGGGCTCCCCCGCTTGCAGAGCGACCGCCGACTTGACCTGCATGAGTTTGGTCTGCGCCCAAATTCGTTTGACGGGGGCATCCATATGTTTGGCGAGGAGGCCGCCAAATTCTTTCTCCGGAATAAAATCACGATAATAGAGCAAGCGACCGAGGGAGCCGACCACCGCCCTTGGATTCGACTTCAGCGGAATCCGAGTGATGTCGCCAGTGCGGGCTTCGAGCTTCGCTTCGAGCCCCTTTCGTAAGGCCAATATTCTTTGTTGAGGCTCATAGAAACTCGGAAAATCACGCTGATTCACGATGTCTTTGATCATCTTCGTTAAGACCTTCGGCGGTGGCTGTATGTGTTTGGGGAAATCAAACATTGTCTCAATATTCTTGTGGATGACCTTCAAATCTCCGCCGCCTAGCTTTGGCAACAAAAAGCTGTTCATTACACTCTTGATGTTTTTCATTTCGGCTTTGGGGACCGAGCGCAGCTGGGCGTAGTCGATGCGCACAAGGCGTTTGTTTTTAGTGTCGATGAGCCAGTTACCCGGGTGGCCATCGGGGTCAAAGCTTCCTTTTCCAAACATGGCCTTGAGTTCCGCGCTGACAATTTGCGGGGACAATAGTTTTTGTTCTTCGGGAGTCAACGCCCTTAGTTTAGTGTTCTCGATGCGCTCGTAGGCTGACACGATTTTTTGTTGGTCTTCGGGGATCAAATCCTGAATCTTTTGATTAACCTTCAAAGCTTCGATACTGTAGCCCGTTTTGGGGTCTGCGGGAGCATCATAGGCCTTGGCCGCCGCCGGATAGGCCGCTCGTTCTAAGCTCAAATCAAATTCGATGCCATTTTTACCGAGGGTTTCCATAGCGGCTTCGCGGGCCTCTTCGAGAAGGAGGCCCAGCTTGCGTGAATCGGGATTCTCGCGCTTCATTAGTTTTTCAGTGGTGGCCTTCCAGTTATTATTCTCATTTAGCACCTGTCCTTGGGCGGTGCTGCGCAAAAATCGCATCACCACAGACTCATCTTCTGTTTCCGCATGAACAGCGAAGTTGAGTTTTCCGGAACCCACATTTTCGCCCACACTTTTGATGGGTCCAAGGTCTTTGCCAAAGGTTTGTTCGAAACTATTATAAATGCCCGGGCGGCTGGGTTTCATGGCCCCATCAAAAAAATCATCCAGCTCATTGTTGAGCTCCTTTGAGAGGCGCCCCGTAGAGCGGAGAAACTGACCAGCGCCCACACCGAGGGGCCCCATCCCTTCTAAAATAGTGCCGATGGCGGCTCCTTGTCCCGGAATCCGCTCCGGAAAGGACGCAAAGATAAACGACATAATACTTGGTCAATACCATAATAGTCGCTCAAATATTTTTCAATTTGATCTTGATTTAAATGAGGATTTCTATTAGAATTTAACAAACAAGATT
>JBILOD010000037.1:0-13211 GCA_044374645.1 Pseudobdellovibrionaceae bacterium
GCTTCGTAGTATTGCTACCATAGGACGCCAGAAAAGAAGAACTCGCAGACATAACTTGTGGGTTAGCCCATGCACAGAGTGTTCGGCTGGACGTACCAGCAGGAAGAACGGCAGGGTTCCCGAAATCCAAATAGGCAGCGATTCCATCAAAATAAAAACTACCTCCAGCAATTCCCGTTGATGCTAAAGCACCGTGATTAGTCCCTGCTATAGGTGTGATTGTCGAATTGGTCAGGTTCGACAAATGCCAAACACCAACAAAATCAGAATCCCAAACATCAGCGGCGACCACAGAGGAGATTGCCAGAGGGTTACCGTAATACATCCAAAAATGATCCGAAGTAGAATTACTATTTATAGCAGGAACTTTGACCCAAACAAAAGAGTCCCCCGCTGGATTCCAAATTTCAATTTCGTAGGGTAATACGGTTAAACTATCTTCATCCAAAAATACAAGGTCACTTCCATCGGGTTTAAATTCGCTATAATTGACCCGCTGAGGATTCAACTTTACTAAAACTGGAAAATTTGTGACCCCACTTTGCCATTTACCTAATATTGTTAATTTCACCCGCTTGGTCCAGGCCTCCATTCCAGTAGCCCACGGTATTAAACTGGCACCAGAAGCCTCATAAATATTCCGGTTCATACGACTCAGATAAGCCGCAGGGGCAGATTGATCTTCATCTATGATCGTGCCCTGCCCAACACTATCTTGTAACAAAGCGCCGCTAATATTTGACACTACTAATTGAAAAGTTTCCGACCCTTCTTTAAAAGAATCTGCGAATAAATCGACTGAAATTTCTACGGTTGTCGACCCAGGAGCAATTACGCCCACACCAACTGTGTTTCGGAAATCATTGAGTGAACTCTTTGCCGAACCATCAAAAGTCGCATATTTGAAGTTGACCACTTGTTCCGACGGTTGATTTATCGTAACGACAAACTTCATTTGATTGATGGCTCTGCCAGTCTCGCTCCCAATACCCTCTGTAGCTTGGGCATCAAGAATTGACAATGATGGCTTACTTTCAAACTGTGCCGGAATACTATCTACAGACCTCTGAGTCGAAGATTTATCCTGAATAAATAAGTTGAAATTGCAGGCTGATAGAAAACACAAAGATAGAAGCAAAATCCCTAAACAATGAGACCTTCGCGATTGCTCCCTATGCTTAGATAGAGCCCAAAAAACATCAAAACCCATACCTATTTATCGGATAATTCAGTGATTCTCTGAAGTTCAACGCGTTGAATTTCAGAGGTGGGTTTACAAATTCATAGCAGGTTAATTCCTGAGCTTTGTCTGTCCCAATTCGAGAAAATGTTCGTTTTATCTGTACACTTTGAATTAACGCCAAATGAGTGCCATCTCAATAGAGGTGGCACTCATTCAGAGCGCTCTATTTATTTTTTCAAGACCAAACAAGAATCTCCCATTGATACAGTGATACTGTCTCCGGCCTTGAAATGACCAGAGATCAACTCTTTAGAAAGTGGGTTTAACACTTCTGATTGAATCACTCGCTTCAATGGGCGAGCGCCAAACTGTGGATCAAAACCTTTTTCACAAAGATCGTCGATAGCTTTTTCATCGAAGACCAAGTTGATCTTACGGGCTTTCAGACGCTCAATCACGGTTCCAAGCTGTATGCGCACGATATTCCTGATTTGCTCTTTGCCCAGAGGTTTGAAGTTGATGATCTCGTCAATCCTGTTCAAGAACTCTGGTCGAAAATGTCCCCGAAGAGTGTCTTGCACGGCCTTGGCCTTTTGTTCATCACTCAGACTCGCATCCATCAAGTAAGGAGAGCCAATGTTCGATGTCATGATCAACACGGTGTTTTTGAAGTCCACCGTGCGCCCCTGACCATCGGTTAAACGGCCTTCATCTAACACTTGCAATAAGACATTGAACACATCCGGGTGCGCTTTTTCGATTTCGTCGAGCAAAACCACGGTGTAAGGTTTACGCCGCACGACTTCGGTCAATTGGCCACCCTCTTCGTAACCCACATATCCAGGAGGCGCACCGATCAGTCTGGATACGGAGTGTTTCTCCATATACTCGCTCATATCAATGCGAGCAACGGCCTGATCATCATCAAATAGAAAGTCTGCCAATGCCTTTACGGTTTCAGTTTTTCCAACCCCTGTGGGGCCAAGAAACATAAAAGTACCGATGGGGCGATTTGGGTCGGAGATTTCCGCACGCGCCCTCCGAATGGCATCAGAAACCACTGATAGGGCATGATCCTGCCCCACCACTCGTAAGCGGAGTTTGTCTTCCATGCCTAAGAGTTTTGCCGATTCGTTCTCAAGCATTTTCTGAACTGGAATACCCGTCCACTTCGCAATCACCTCTGCTATTTCTTCAGGACCGACTTCTTCTTTCAACATCCGTTCTTGCCCATTTTTCTTTTCGATCACATCAGTGATGTATTTAAGGCGTTTTTCTAGTTCTGGGAGGCGACCATATTTGAGCTCGGCTGCACGACCTAAATGACTCTCACGCTCGCAACGCTCAATTTCAACCCGCGTGGATTCAATTTCGGATTTAGTCTTTTTAAGGTCATCAATTCCCATCTTTTCGGCCTGCCAACGCTCACGGAGCTCCTGCCCTTTTTGTTGGAGCTGATGTAACTCTTTATCAACCACCTGCAATCGATCCCGAGCGCCCTCTTCGGTTTCTTTTTTTAAGGCCTCGCGTTCTATTTTTAGTTGCATCATCTTTCGATCGACTTCGTCGATCTCCACCGGCAAGCTTCCAATCTGAATGCTCAGGCGGCTTGCCGCTTCGTCAATCAAATCGATCGCTTTGTCCGGCAGAAAACGATTCGTGATATATCGGTTCGAGAGCTTTACTGCATTTACAATGGCCGAATCAGTGATGCGCACTCCATGGTGAACTTCATATTTTTCCTTTAGACCCCGCAAAATTGTAATGGCATCGTCCACGGAGGGTTCCGCCACCAGTACGGTTTGAAAACGTCGTTCTAAGGCCGGGTCTTTTTCGATGTACTTACGATGTTCATCGAGCGTCGTTGCACCAATACAACGCAACTCCCCACGAGCTAGAGCCGGCTTCAATAATTGCCCTGCATCCATAGCCCCGTCGGTCTTACCTGCTCCGACTAAAGTGTGAAGTTCATCGATAAACAAAATAATGTTACCTTCGGCGCTGGTGACTTCTTTGATGACGGCTTTTAAGCGATCTTCGAACTCACCTCGATATTTGGCACCAGCCACCAAGGCTCCAAGATCAAGGGCGATGAGTTTTTTCTCTTTCAAAACTTCAGGAACATCGCCTTTAATGATCCGCACGGCCAAACCTTCGGCGATAGCAGTTTTACCCACCCCCGGCTCCCCAATGAGCACCGGATTGTTTTTGGTTCGACGACTCAGCACTTGAATCACTCGACGAATTTCTTCGTCTCGGCCAACCACAGGATCCAACTTACCCTCGGCCGCCAAAGCGGTGAGGTCACGACCATATTTCAATAAAACTTCATATTTATTTTCAGGTTCGTCGTCAGTCACTTTTTGACTTCCTCTCACTTCTTTTAAGGTACTTAAGATCACATCATGCTTGACCTGAGTTTTCTGAAAAAAACTTTTGAGGTCTGAATCTTGGCTTTTCAATAGGGCCACGAAAAAGTGCTCTGTCGAAATATAAGCGTCACCCATTTGTTTCGCTTCAACTTCGGCGGTCGTGAAGATCTTTACTAGGCGTGGACTGGCATACCGTTGAGCGGCTCCGCCCGATACTTTCGGCATTTTTTCAAGTCTTTGCGTCATTTCCGCTTTCATTTGGGTCAAATTGACCTTGGCGCGATCAAGCAAACGAGGCACGATCCCATCCTCCTGTTCCAAAAGGGCCTGCATCAAATGCTCCGGCTCGACCTGGGGATGTTCCCTCCCTGTAGCCAGCCGCACTGCCTCTTGCATCGCTTCCTGACTTTTTCTCGTCATTTTATCTTGATCTTGACTCATGTTCCCCCCTAAAGATCTCAGTATTCCATTAATTCTAACCTGTGTCCTATTAGGAATTTGTCAATGAGTCATAGCGAACGACAAAAGAAGCCGCCCACCCCCAAAAGAGTACGCCAATCGATTCGCCTTGATGTCGTCAACCCCAGCGACTTCCTCAAATATGATTTCACCTTTGCGTGTGAACAGTGCAGCCATTTTGATCCATCAAATGAAATCTGCACATTGGGTTACAACAACCTCAATCATCGCCGCGAGAAAAACCTCAAAACCTATGAGCTCAACGGTAAAATGGCCTTCTGCCGCTTCCTGGAAATCGACTAGCTTACCAATATCACACTACTGGTGTGAGGGCTTCCTGTTAGCCGCTCTTTGATCGGGCCAGACGAGCCTATTAGCGGTTTTTTCTCGACAAAGGGGACTCCTCCCTTAGTCTAAATTTGAGTCAAAATCGTCGAATCACTTCTATGGTCCCGTCAATTTTTTGTTTTTCCCACCGAATCTTAAGTCATCAGATCGAAAATGGTTCAGGCACGAACCAGAGCATTAGGAATCAAGCTCTCTCCCGATATTGGGAAGGGAGATCACGGAAGAAATAATTAGAAATTTGGTTTTGATTAACGAGGCGATATTTAGAACTGGTTGGTGGGATTTATTTACGACCAGTTAAGGCTTGGAGCCGACGAGAATGGCCTCACCTCGAATAACCACACCACGGAGGATGTTTTATGTTTAGACGCTATTGAACCGTTTAACGGAGGGAAAATGGGATTCAGAGTAGGTACAAATATAGCCGCAGTAAACGCGCAACGTAACTTAGTAGGGTCACAACGGCAAATTCAAAAGAGCATGGGCCAATTGGCCAGTGGCAGCCGAATCAACAATGCCGCCGATGATGCCGCTGGATTAGCAATTTCGGAAAATATCCGCGCGCAGATCAGATCGTCACGCCAAGCCAACCGCAATGCCAATGATGGTATTTCAATGGTGCAAACGGCGGAAGGTGGTCTCAACGAAATCTCCAATATTGTCGTTCGCCTCAGGGAATTGGGAATCCAAGCGGCTTCCGATACCGTCGGAGATACTGAACGAAGTTTCCTCAATAAAGAAGTTCAACAGCTTAAAGAAGAAATGCAACGGATCGCCAGTGTCACAACATGGGGTTCAACTAAATTGATCGATGGTTCAGGCACATCCTTTGACTTTCAGGTAGGCATTTTCAATAATGAAGTCGAAGATCGCATTTCCTATGATGCAAGCCAAACCAACGCGACCTTAGACGCTTTGGGCCTCGGCGACCTTGACTACTCGACCAAAGAGGGGGCGCAATCCGGGCTGGCTCAACTTGATGTCGCTCAAACGTCCGTCAATGGTCTACGCTCTAACCTTGGTGCGCTTCAAAACCGACTCACATCAACTATCGATAACCTTGGAGTACAAGAAGAAAACTTGAGCGCCGCGAATTCACGAATTCGCGACACTGATATGGCGCAGGCTTCAGCAGAGTTGACTCGTAATACCATTCTCTTGAATGCGTCCACCTCGACTCTAGCTCAAGCGAATCAAGTGAATCAAATGGCTTTAAAATTGATCGGCTAACTGCTGGTCCCTTATCCCCAGAGCCCAGGGCCCACCTGGGCTCTTTTTTTTGATTGATCGATGGATCGGTAAATACATAATCCAATACCAATTACGTCCCTAGCTTTTTTACAGAAATCACCAAAGGGACGTAATGAAACACACTCTCTTTTTTAGGTATAGATTTGATAAAATTGATTTACATCTCGAAGGCTTCGAGTATAGGCTATCCTCATCTCAACCAAATATTTTTAGGAGCTTGGCAATGGCAAAAAAGAAAAAAGCTGCAAAAAAAGCAACCAAACCAACTGTAAAAAAGGCCGCTAAAAAACCTGCTGCGAAAAAAGCTGCAAAACCTGCGGCAAAGAAATCCACTAAAAAAGCGGCTCCAAAGCCAGCAAAAAAAGCCGCAAAACCTGCGGTTAAAAAAACTGCTGCAAAAAAAGCCGTAAAAAAGGCAGCTCCAAAAGCAAAAAAGGCTCCCGCTAAAAAAGTCGCGAAGCCAGCTGCAAAAGGAAAGACCCCTAAGGCTGAGTTGGTGAAAACTCCAAAGGCCCAAGTTGAAAAAAAACCTGAAGTTCCATCAATTGAAGATATCATCAACGAAGATATCGATACAGACTTTGGTGTTGAAGAAGAATTCAGTGAAGTTGAAGATATGGAAACTGAAGAAAACGAATCATCAGAAGAAGGCGATGATTGGTCTGAAGCTTCTGAGGAGTCAGACGATGATGACACTTTCGAAACTCTCGATGACGACGAAGATGATGAAGAGGACGATGAGGACGACGAAGACGGTTACTTCTAAGTTTAGCTCAATCAACCCGATCAGATTTCTCTGGTCATAAAAAGGTGAGCTTAGGCTCACCTTTTTTTATTTGGCCGTCCTCCAATTTGGTCCCACCTAAAAGTATTGGAAACTTAAATACCGACTTTTTACCTTGTATCATTTTGAGACACTCGACCCAATTTTTGGCAGCCCCCTTAAACTCATAGACAGCACCACTTGAATTAAATGTCTCTAATCCTCCTAAAACCCCTTCCCGCGGCTCTTCCATTGGCATGTTTCATGAATTGTATACTCTTTAGATACTAATGTTTTTGGGAGGTACCCAATGAAATTTAAAACTCTACTCCTTGTGGGATCCATCACCGGGTCGATTTTGATATCGATTGGCTGCAATAATAAGAGCAAAACTGGAGCTCCTCCCCCTGTTTCCTGCCCTTCAGGACAAGTGGCTTCCCCCGCAGGTTGCGTTTTCCCAGGCAATATGGTTCCACCGGTCGGTTACATACCACCCTATGGAAACAATGGGCTGACTCAGTATTTTGCGTCTAAAACAGACTTCATCACCCAACGGGATACCCTCTTTTTGAACGACAACTATAAAACCTTCCTCAAAGAAGCACTTGGAGTGTGCGATCGCTGCTACAGCACATCCGGATCAGGCATGGGTGAAGCCCTCGAATGCGGTTCTTGGATGAAGGGATTCAATATGTTGATGCTTAGTTTTTCGAATTACTCCGCATCAAACCAAATTTCCTTCTATTCAACGCCCACTGTTTCGCAAACATACTACAATTTCGCGTGGCAGTTTCCGAAAATTGAGGACTTCTTTTTAACACTCTTTACCGGTATCCCAGCGCCATCCTGCAATCAGGGACAATTTAGCCCTTATTGGGCCGCGGAAAGTAACTTCGAAAAAACGGGTGATCAGAAAGGCTTTTCTCTCTTTGTCAACCAGGGGCCTTTTTACTCCTCTTGGAATCGCGCCAAGCTTTTACTTGAAGTCCCCGTTGGTCAGATCGGTGACCCCAGCTTCAACTTTCGACTTATATATATAGACAAGAACAACAACCGAGGAGAGCTTGCGACTGGCACACTCACCCGTTGTGCGAGCGCAAACTGCGGACTCTTCTACTAAGAGTGATGAGCTCCAAAAACCCTATCCGTGCTGAAAATTGGCGGCACGGACGATCTATCAAAGAGGTTCCCTATGCAGATGGTGAGAATGCAGTACTGAACTGGCATGAATCCTCAGCGTTGTTCAAAATGGTTTTTTGTTTACAAAACTCCTCAGTCAGTAATATCAATGAGAGCCATGAACAGTGAGAGTCCAAAGATTATTGCGTGTCCAACGTGCAAAAAGAAAATCCCCTACTCTTCTACGAATCCCTTTCGCCCCTTCTGTAGTGAGCGATGTAAGCTTATTGATCTTGGTGCTTGGGCAGATGAACAATATCGAGTTCCGTTGCAACAAACTTCAATGACCGATGAGTTTCACGAAGACTCTGTACCGAAAACCAATGATGATGAGGAAGATTCTTACTAAAAAACCGCAAAAGAGCCTAAAAGACTGAATTTTTTGATTGACCGAGTTTTTGAAAGACGGTTTAAATTTTAAGTATACGAATTAAATAAAAAGAGACAACAAAAGTAACAACAACATGCACACAACAAGGAGTGTTTCATGAATAAGGCACAATTGATCGAAAAAATCGCTGGTGAAGGTCACTGGAGCAAAGCTGAAACAGAAAAAATGCTCGACCTTACAATCGAAAACATCAAGAAAGCTGTTAAAAAAGGCGACGATGTTAAGCTTGTAGGTTTCGGAACTTTCACAAAAGCAAAAAGAAAAGCTCGCACTGGCCGTAACCCACAAACTGGCAAAGCAATCAAAATTCCTGCTATGTCATACCCTAAATTCCGCCCAGGCGCTGAATTTAAAGGTCTTGTGAAGTAATCTTTTACAGATAACTTCTGAGAGCTGGGCCATCACGCTGTGATGGCCTTTTTATTTTGAGGAATCGGGCGCATCCTTAGCCCAATCGACAACTTTCTCTTTAAATTTCCCTTAAAGCGCTATAAATTAGTTCAATCTTTGAGAGATGGAAGCTCCTTAAAACCTTATTGAGATCTTCGGAAAACGAGTTCGGAGCGCAGCCAAAGGGACAACGTCCCGGAGGCGAGCACCGCTTGCTTGAGGGTTTACGAAGATCTCAATAAGGTTTTAAGGAGCGCCCGCATTTAAATACGTCATTTAGAGATAGTGAAAGGTCTACAACATGAATCAAATTCGTAAAGTTGCCGTGATGACCAGTGGTGGCGATGCCCCTGGAATGAATGCTGCCATTCGAGCCGCTGTCAGAATGGCAATCTATAGACAACTCGAAGTCGTTGGAGTCATTGGTGGCTACACTGGAATTCTTAATGGTCAGTTTCAACCCATGCAGCTTCGTTCTGTGGCTAATATTATTCAACGTGGTGGAACTATTTTAAAGACAGCTCGTTGCCTGGAATTTCATAAACCCGAATATCGTAAAATTGCTGCTGATAAGTTACGCGCTGAAGGAATCGATGCTCTCATTTGTATTGGAGGAGACGGCTCTTTCAGGGGAGCCCATCTACTCAACCAGGAACACGGAATCAAAGTGGTAGGTGTGCCTGGCACGATTGATAACGACATATACGGTTCTGATAACACCATTGGATTTGACACAGCTGTGAATATAGCACTCGATGCGATCGACCGAATTCGTGATACGGCTGCGAGCCACGATCGCCTTTTTATTGTTGAAGTGATGGGTCGGAACTCAGGCTTTATCGCAACGGAGGTTGGCCTTGCTGGGGGCGCAGAAATTATTTTTACGCCGGAGCATCTATTCCCTATTGATCAAGCGGTGAACCAAATCAAGACGGCCACCTCTAAAGGTAAAATGAGCAGTATTTTAATTGCAGCCGAAGGTCAAAAACCCGGCCGTGCCTATGATCTTGCTGAAGCCATTCGTAAAAAGTCCGGTTTTGAAGCCAAAGTGTGCATTCTGGGCCATATTCAGCGAGGTGGCTCACCCACCGCTAAGGATCGCATCCTGGCGAGCCGCCTTGGCGCTGGCGCAGTTGATGCATTACTTAGTGGTGATACCAACTGCATGATCGGTGTGATCAATGATAAGATTGTGAAAGTTCCATTTCACGAAGTTTACGTGGGAAAAAAGGAAGTCCCCCGCGAACTGATTGATCTTGCACAGATCCTCTCGCTATAGTTTTTAGTGGGCAAACCCTAGATCCTTTTCAACATCACCATAAGGCCTCGGACAAGCGGTGCCCTCCTCAGGGGCGTTGTCCCTTAGGCTACGCTCCGAACTCGTTTTCCGAAGATGTTGAAAAGGCTCTAGGGCTCGCCCATAATTTTTTAGTTTGTAACGCTGATGATCAGACGTCCAAATTGACCGTTGAAAGTCCTCTTGTTATCGAATTGGATCAGTGTCTTAAATAAAACACAGATCTGTCGGGGAGGTCCCATGCGTTTAATGGCTTTGATCGTCACAAGTTTACTTTGCCTTCAATGTACCAAGAAAAACACCAATGAAATTCTAGTGGGTGAATATGGGTCGCTCACAGGCAGCGAAGCCACCTTTGGCACATCCACAAATAAAGGGGTGCGCCTCGCCATTGATGAAATCAATGCCGCTGGCGGCCTCCATGGTAAACAAATCAAATTGATCACTCTCGATGATCAAGGCAAAGCTGAAGAAGCTGCCCAGGCAGTGACTCGCTTGATCACACAGGATAAAGTCGTGGCCGTTTTAGGCGAAGTGGCAAGCACGCGTTCGTTGGCAGCTGCTCCGATCGCACAGCAGTACAAAGTGCCCATGATCTCTCCTAGTTCGACCAATCCAAAAGTCACTGAAATCGGCGATTACATTTTTAGAGTTTGCTTTATTGATCCGTTCCAAGGAACGGTTATGGCCAAATTCGCCGTGGAAACTCTCAAAGTTAAAAAGGTCGCAATCCTTCGTGATGTTAAGTCAGATTATTCCATGGGCTTGGCCGATTACTTCGCCGCCAAAGCCAAAGAACTGGGTGGCGAGATTGTAGCGGATGTCAGCTATTCAACCGGCGATACAAACTTTAAGGCGCAATTGACCAAAATTAAAGGGACAGCTCCAGAGGCCATCTTTATCCCCGGCTATTACACTGAAGTGGGCCTTATCGCTAAACAAGCTAAAGAACTCGCGCTGACAATTCCACTTTTGGGCGGTGATGGTTGGGATAGCTCGAAACTTTCTGAAATTGGTGGCGAAGCAATCAACGGTCATTATTTCTCAAACCACTACACCACTGAATCTCAAGAGCCGCACGTAATTGAGTTCATCAATAAGTTTAAATCAAAATACAATGAGACTCCAGATGGGCTCGCCGCTTTAGGTTATGATGCGGCTCGTATCTTGGGTGAAGCGATTAAGAACAGCAGTGAAGTGACTGGGCCAAAAATTCGTGAGGCTTTGACCAAAATCAAAGATTTCCCTGGTGTGACCGGCAAAATCACCCTTGATAACAATCGCAATGCCATTAAGAGTGCCGTTGTTGTTAAAGTGGACGGAAAAAACAATCGTTATGTAACTACGATTACGCCCTAATCACTAAAATATACACAGGGACGATGGCTTGTGAGTGAATTTTTTCAGCATCTTATTAATGGTATCAGTATGGGGGCGATTTATGCCCTCGTTGCCCTCGGCTATACAATGGTCTATGGTATCCTCCAATTCATCAATTTTGCTCACGCCGATATATATATGGTTGGGGCGTTCGTAGCATTTTTCTCAGCTCGTTTTTTTCAGTTGAGCGACACTCCCCATTGGAGTTGGCTCTTTGTAATTCTGGGAATTTGCACGGCCGCCTGCGCACTCCTGGGTTTTTTGATTGAGAAGATTGCCTATCGTCCTCTTAGAAAGTCTCCCAAACTGAATATCTTGATCACAGCCATTGGTGTGAGCCTCTTTTTAGAGTATGCCGGTCAGTTGGTTTTTGGTGTGGACCCCAAACTTTTTCCACCGTTGATGGCAGAGTCTACGTTATTTTCTTTTGGTGGCGTGGATGTAATGTCTTTGGATGTGATTATTCTCGGGATCAGTGTCTTTTCGATGATGGGTCTGCATTGGCTTGTTTATCACTCCAAAATGGGAAAAGCCATGCGAGCCGTGAGCCAGAACTCGACGGTTGCGGCTATGCTAGGAATTCATATTGATCGGGTGATCAGCTTTACCTTCATCGTTGGTAGTGCCTTAGCAGGTGTCGCCGCAGTTCTGGTTGGGATGCGATACCCAAAAATTGAACCCATGATGGGCATGCTTATGGGCACAAAGGCGTTTGTGGCCGCGGTGCTTGGTGGCATTGGGAGTCTTCCTGGTGCTGTGATTGGCGGCCTTATCATGGGGCTCTCAGAAGAGATGGTAGTGGGATACCTTGAAAGTACCTATCGTGATGCACTTTCTTTTGGAATTTTGATTGTGATTCTGATTTTTAAACCCACAGGTTTGCTGGGCTCAAGAAAGGTGGAGAAGGTATGAGATTACCCCTCCTGGTTTTCGCCATTTTGGCGGCCTTAGGCTTGGTCTTCGATCAAGGCTTTAATGCCTATATTCAGAGAACATTCGATTTGGTTTTAGTTAATATCATTTTGGCGATGAGCTTGAATCTGGTGAACGGCTATACAGGCCAGTTTTCATTGGGCCATGCCGGCTTTATGGCCATTGGAGCTTACACTTCAGCTTTTTTGAGCACCCAAATGCCAGCTCCAGAGCCCATCCTTTTGCATTTGGTTTACTTTGGTTTTTATAGCTTTTGTGGAGGCCTGCTGGCGGCTGCAGCTGGTTGGCTCGTAGGACAACCCTCACTGCGCCTCAAAGGTGACTACTTAGCCATTGTGACTCTCGGTTTTGGAGAGATTATTCGCGTGATCATTCTCAACAATAACGCTTTAGGTGGTGCCCGTGGATTCTTTGGAATTCCAAGCCCAAGCCCCATTAGTTTTGGTGATTTTAGCCTTACCCCCTTCTATTCGTTTTATTTAGTAGCGATCGCTTGGGTGGTGTGTTGCTACTTTGTAATTTCCCGATTGATTCAATCCACCCATGGTCGTGCCTTTATGAGTATTCGTGAAGACGAGATTGCGGCCGATTCTATTGGTATTAATACGACTCAAGTTAAAGTGCGCGCCTTTGTTCTTTCCAGTTTTTTTGCGGGAGTGGGCGGCTCGCTCTTTGCACATTTCTCAAACTTCATCGCTCCTAGTTCCTTCAGCATGCTGATGAGTATCAACGTCGTAATAATGGTGGTCTTGGGCGGAATGGGTTCTATGACCGGACCGATTCTTGCTGCGATCCTGATTTCAGTGCTACCCGAAGCTCTGCGTCCACTACAAGAACTCACCGGGCAAGATTACCGTATGATTATTTACTCTTTAATTTTGATTGTTCTGATGCTCGTGCGCCCGCAAGGTCTTTTGGGTCATCAGGAAGTATGGCACCTTTGGAGAAAATCCCGTGGCAAATTGGATTCTTGATGTAAACAAAATTTCTATTCAGTTTGGCGGGCTCAAAGCCGTCGACAGTTTTTCTCTTCGCTTGGGTAAAGGGGAATTGGGCGGACTGATCGGCCCTAACGGCGCCGGTAAGACGACGATCTTTAACCTGCTCACAGGAGTTTATAGCCCTACCTCTGGTTCCATTCAGTTAGAATCAAACACCATTCACGGATTGAAACCCTTTGAAATTGCGCGGATGGGAATTGCACGAACCTTTCAAAATATCCGACTTTTCAAAGAACTGAGCGTGCTCGATAATATTATGCTCGG
>JBILOD010000430.1:0-3923 GCA_044374645.1 Pseudobdellovibrionaceae bacterium
CTCACATAAAGTAAAAAAGAAATTGGCTCCATAAATCCAATATTGATGGAGTCTGTCAGAATCTCAAAAGCATTTTGTCCAAAAGTTCTATACTGGGATTAATTGAGACATTTTGAACACTTCACTTGGTTCGCTGGGACAATGATGGCGCTGTTTCGTTGGGTTTTACGTTTGGATTGCTGAAATAATAGCACCAAAATTCGAACAAAAATCGATGTGGCGAACGAGGTTCGTGTTTGTCGAAACCAGGTGGCGACTCAAACTGAGGCGGTCTAAACCCACGCTACAACTGGTTGAGTGCACATTAGAAACTAATGGCACTCAAATTTTAGGACTGTTACTATTTTATAAATGGGGTGTGTTAGGAGGGGATAATGTCTATAAGCAAAGTCTACAAACATCCTGTTCTGTGGGTAGGAGTTTCCCTTGTTCTGCTGCTAAGTGCCTTTCAAAATTGTAGTCCATCATCGTTTAAGATCAATTCAAACCATGATGCCCTTCAAGGTCCGTTGCCGGAGGTGCCTGGAACTCCGGCTGACTCTAGTTCTGATTTAACGAGTGTTCTTGATTCTTCAGGAGGTGTTTCGCTCCGACTTGCACTGGCTCAGGAGATCTACCGGTTTCCAATTCTCTCTGTAGATCAGATGGAGTTTCATATTGCACTTGTAGTGATGAATTACGGTGGAGAACCCTTGGGGATAGAGGATTTTTCAGTTTTAAATCGCAAGTATGACCTACAGTCGGTTGTTCAAGACGACTTCGATAAAAACAAGTTCTTTTTGGTTTTTCGCACGGATGAAATTCGTAAATCGTTACCTGAAAAACCTCTTTATATTCAGAGACTCCAAAAAAATCCAATTAAACATGGACCCTTTATTGCGGTTTTCCCCCGGCTGAGTGATCCTGCTGTCGCCAATCCAGTTTTTCCTAACCCTTTCGTATCTACACAGAGAATAAATAATTCTTATTCTATGTTTCGAAATAAGCGGGTTAATGTAAATGTCCTAACCGGCCTTATTTCCGTTTATGAATTTATCGATTCCCACCAGATTCGATTCATACCGCTCGCTGCATTTTCGACAGAGGTTAGTGGCTATGATTTTGCGCTGGCATCTCACTTTCTAGTGCTTAAGGATAGTCTATCCGTGAGAGTCATTGATCTTGCTTTGGATCGTCCCGAATTAGTATCTGAATATCCCGATCTCAAAAGATGTACGTTGCAAGGAGGTTTCGTGAATTGCAGCGCCACAGGGCTTGTTTATCGGATGTCGGAGGCTGGAAAATTTGAAATCTACACTAACCCTTCAGATATTACCGGCGACGTTTTGGCATTTCCAGATTCGACGATTTTTCTCGAGCGGGCGAAGGTTTATACAGGGCCCATTGTTTATTTTGTTAGAGACTTGGTGAACCCGGGAGTGGTTTTAGATTCCTTCACCTTAGTTGACAATAATTGTAAGGGGCGATGGTTTGATGGAACAAAGATCGTCTGTGCTTCTGATAATAATCGAACTTCATTGAGTGTCATTTACCTTAAAAATATGGCGGTGGACACCGTGCAATCTAATAGCGAATCAAACGCGAACACCTGTTCAGCATCGGTTGAGGTTTTCGCTGAAGCTATTCTGACTCAGGATTTCTGTTCGTATGGAAATCTGTTTCAAATGGGTGACCAGCAATCACCTCCAATTAGAACAGGTACAGTGAACGCGAGTGGCTATTTTACTGGCGTTAAGCTTTGGGCAGCCGGATACACTATAATGGTGATTGCAAAAGGTCTTGAATACCGTTCGTTTGATGGCATTGTAGTCGACAAGATAACTCCTATGGGCGACGAAATTTCTGCCCTACTACAGTAGCCGTAGATGGTACGCCTAGAGCGGTATGCCTGGCGCGCTACGGTTTGTATTTCAAGCCAACCAAAAAAATCTCATAACTGCGACTGCGAGTGGATTCGGGCTTGAGCACATCAATTTTGGCAAAGTGCTTTTTGAGTTCATTGCGAAAAAGATCGAAGTCCTTACCTTGAAACAGTTTGCATACAAAAAAACCGCCCGGCTTAAGAATCTGTTGGGCGGTGGTAAAGGCCATTTGGCACAGTTCGAGCGAGCGCGCTTGATCGACATCACGAATACCTGTGGTTCTGGGAGCCATATCAGAGACTACACCATCCACCGGGCAAGGGTGCTGGTGTTCATTGAGAAAATCTTGAACGTTGGTTGCTAAGAGATCCGCTTGGTAGAAGTGCACATTGGGGAGTTTTAAAGTGACAGCCGTTAAATCAAAGCCAATCACTTGCCCCGTCGGACCCAATTTTTGAGAAAGCCATTGAGACCATGAACCGGGCGCGCAGCCTAAATCCACGACGGTCTGCCCTTGCTTGATAAACTTGCCTTTTTGGTCGAGCTCTTGGAGTTTGTAAACACTTCGAGCTGCAAAACCTTCTTCTTTAGCTTTATGAAAAAAACGGTCTTTTACCTTGTATGTCATGCGCCCTGTTTAAAACAGGTAGCGGCGATAAGCAACACTGGAAACGATTCCCAGGCCACACATGGTGGTCAACATACTGGTTCCCCCATAGGAGAGCAGTGGTAAAGGGATGCCCACAATTGGAAGGAGCCCAATGACCATTCCAATATTCACAAACATGTGCCAAAAAACGTACGCTAAGACCCCCACCGTGAGAAGCGCAGCAAACTTATCGTTCGCTTGATTGGCAATCTTCACGCCGATCAGGAATAGCACCATAAACAAGGCAATTGTTAAAAAACTCCCGAAAAATCCCCATTCTTCGCTGAGTACGCTGTAAATAAAATCGGTATGACGTTCGGGAAGAAATTCCAATTGGGCTTGAGTTCCCTTACGAAACCCTTTCCCCCAAAATTTTCCGGAGCCTACGGCAATCTTTGACTGAATACTGTTGTAGCCGGTGCCACGCGGGTCGGTTGTGGGCGAAAGAAATGTGAGCACTCGGTTTTTTTGGTAATCACGCAGGCCAAAGTTCCAAGCTAGAGGCGCCGCAACCAAAATTCCGGCGATGGCCGTAACAATGATACTTTTGCGGACCTTCACAAAAAGAATCATCGAGCCGCCTATTGCGATCAACATCATGGCCGTTCCCAAGTCGGGCTGTTCAACCACAAGTGCAAACGGGAGTCCCAAAAGAGTGAGGGGCCACAACAGATCTTTAAAGGACATTCCTGGGCCCATGGAGTTCTTTTCACTGAGTGTGTGCGCAAAGAGAATAATGGCTGCGAGCTTCATAGTCTCAGAGGGTTGATAGCGAAAAAATCCCAAGTCAATCCATCGCTGAGCACCGTAGGCCACTTTACCGAAAAAAGTGACTCCGAGCAGGGCGGCCAGATTCAAGACATAGATCACATAGGCGACTCTGGAGAGAAACTGATAATCAATCAGGGTCAAAATGACGAACATTCCCCAGCCGATCACCAGCCAAACAATTTGCTGATAAAACAAGCCGCCCATATCCTCACTGCTCAGCCCGTGAGTGGCGCTATAGAGATTAAACAGCCCCCAGGCATTGAGGCCAAAAATGACTAAAACAAAGCTCCAATCAATTTTTGAAAATAGGGTTCGTTCTTCAACTCTTAATCCAAGTTCCATTTTATTCTCCGTCACCTTCCGCTCCGGCTGGTGGTGCTGGCGGCGGTGCTATTGTGGTCGTCTTATTATCTTTATCATTGATAAAGAGTTCGGGGTGGTTTTTCTTCATATAAGCCTGAACGATATCGCGCACAACGGGGGCGGCGCCAGTGCTTCCGTGACAAGCATGTTCAGCAAGGATGGCAACGGCAATTTCAGGGTTGTCCGCCGGAGCAAAGGCCACAAACCAGCCATGGTGGCGCAATCGAATAGGCCTTGAGGTGCACTCGGTATAAATATCGTCCGCCGAAAAGGATCGC